>JAGNWH010000117.1:0-6440 GCA_017986055.1 Limnohabitans sp.
CTCTACGACGCCGCTGTCACCCGCGCTTTGCCGCTGCACAACACTGCCGCCCATTTGCCCCTGCCGCCAGATCCCGCGAAGGGTCGCACGTTGGTGTTGGGTGCTGGCAAAGCTGGCGGGGCTATGGCACAGGCCGTCGAGGCTTTGTGGCCGCAAGACGCGCCGCTGTCTGGGCTGGTGGTCACGCGTTACGGCCACACGCCACCGCGCCCGGCAGGTTTGCCTGAGCGCATCGAGGTCGTAGAGGCTGCGCATCCGGTGCCCGATGCGGCTGGCCTTCAAGCGGCCGAGCGGATTCTTGAGCTCACCAAAGGCCTGACCGCCGACGATTTGGTGTTGTGTCTGATTTCGGGCGGCGGCTCGTCTTTGTTGACCTTGCCCGCAGACGGCATCACCCTGCAAGTTAAGCAAGACATCAACCGCCAGCTGCTGGCCAGCGGGGCCAATATTTCAGAGATGAACTGCCTGCGCAAACACCTGTCGCGCATCAAAGGCGGGCGTCTGGCGGCGGCCTGCGCGCCAGCGCGGGTGGTCACACTCACCATCAGCGATGTACCGGGGGACGATCCTTCAATCATCGCCAGTGGCCCCACTGTGCCCGATGCCAGCACCTGCGCAGACGCGCTGGCCATCTTGCAGCGCTATGCGATTGCTGTGCCGCCCGAGGTGTTGCAGTCCCTGCAATCTGACGCATGGGAAACGCCCAAACCCGGCTCGCCTGTGTTTGCAGGCCATGTGGTCAACATGATTGCCACGCCCCAGCAGTCGCTGGAGGCTGCCGCCGAGGCGGCCCGGGCCGAGGGCCTTCATGCCTACATCCTGAGTGACGAAATCGAGGGCGAATCTCGCGAGGTGGGCAAGGTGCACGCCGCTTTGGCGCGTGCAGCGGCCAAAGGTCAGGGGCCGTTCATCAAGCCCTGCGTGATCTTGAGTGGTGGTGAAACCACGGTGACCATCAAACCCCAGCCTGCAGGCAGCCCACGCGGGCGAGGTGGCCGGGCGGGCGAGTTTTGCATGGGCTTGGCCCAAGCCTTGCAGGGTCAGCCTGGTGTGTGGGCATTGGCTGCCGACACCGATGGCATTGATGGTATTGAAGACAACGCCGGGGCGCAATTGAGCCCTGATACTTTGGCCCGCGCGTTGGCACTTGGCCACAAGGTTGACGAACACCTGCAGCGCAATGACGCCTATGGCTTTTTTGAACCCTTGGGTGATCTGGTCATCACGGGCCCCACGCACACCAATGTGAACGATTTCCGGGCGATTTTGGTGGTTTGACGCTGTTGCCGCCATGCACCGAAGGCATGGCCTCCCCGGTCAGATCGGGGGGGACAAGATGCCCCGTCTGTCATGCCCGCGCACGCGGGTATCCATCTGTGGCGAAGGCTTGGGCCATTGATCAAGTGGCGTGACGGCTGGGCGATGCTGGTTCCGCAGGGTGCGTTATTGATTTGTGTCAAAGCTGCAGACCTCATGCTCTGGCACATTCGGTCTCATCATGTTGGATACCACTTTGACCCCTTTGTCCGAGCCCTTTGCCACCCAGGCAGCAGGCACCGTCTTGCTGCACCGTGGCGATGCAGCTGATCGCATCGTGCATGTGTTGCAAGGCAAAGTGATTGTGGGTGTGATGACCGATGGCGACATGGCGCACCAGTTGGGTGTGGTCGAAGGGCCATTTTGGTTGGAAGCCGCTTCAGGCTTGCTGGGCTTGCCCCATGCGGTCGATGCGGTGGCTGAAACCGAGGTGCATTTGCAATTCGTGAACGTGCCGGATTTTTTGGCCGAGGTACATGCGATGCCCAAGGCCTCGCAAAACCTGCTCTTGGACATGGCGCGTTCGCAGCGCCAGCAAACTGAAATGGCCGTGAGCCGATTGGCCAAGGACGCTGATGCGCGTTGCGCCGAATGGCTCTTGCGACACGCCGAACCCGATGAACTGGTCGGAGGATTGGCCGTCAAGCTGACCGAGCGCAAACGCACGATCGCAGCCCAGTTGGGCATTGCCCCAGAAACTTTTTCCCGTGTGCTGCGCCACCTGCGCGATCGCCAGCTCATCAGTGGTGCAGGTCGTGTGCTGGGCTTGCCCAACCCGCAAGCGCTGCGCGAGCTGGCCGGGGTTTGACCGTTCTCGCGTGTGGTGGCTGACCCGCTCGGCTTTATGATTCAGCGCACCGCTTTATCAGTAGACACCCCGTCATGGCCACAACCGCCCCTTACCTCAGCGAAATCGAAGCCCCCAGCCGCGCCGATGTGGATGCCTTGCCCGGCCTGACCTTGCTCGAATTTGGCACCGATTGGTGCGGCCACTGCCGCGCCGCACAGCCTGCTGTAGCCCAGGCACTGGCACAGCAGCCACAGTGGCAACACCTCAAAGTAGAAGACGGCCCGGGCCGTGCGCTGGGGCGTTCTTTTCGCGTCAAGCTGTGGCCGACCTTGCTCGTTTTGCGTGAGGGTCGGGAGGTGGCCCGCGTGGTGCGCCCCACGGCTGTGCAGGACGTGCTGACCGCCTTGGTGGTCTGAAGCCTCATGGAATAACGCGATGTTGATGAACCGCAGTGTGGGGGTGGCGCTGGCCGCTGCTGCCTTGTTTGGTGCCAGCACGCCTTTGGCCAAGTTGCTGGTCGGCGAGGTACCGCCCCTTTTGCTGGGGGGCTTGCTGTATCTGGGCAGTGGCCTGGGTTTGGCGCTGATGCGCTTATGGCGTGAACGAGGCTGGCCAGCTTCGGGGCTGCCGCCCCACGAATGGCCATGGCTTGCCGGTGCGATTTTGTTTGGTGGGGTGCTCGGGCCGGTGGCGTTGATGTTCGGTTTGACCCAGACCAGCGGCTCGGTGGCCTCTTTGTTGTTGAACCTCGAGGCTGTTTTGACGGCGGTGCTGGCCTGGCTGGTTTTCAAGGAAAACGCCGATCGGCGTGTGGTGCTGGGCATGCTGGCCATCGTGGCCGGTGGTGTGGTGTTGTCCTGGCCCACGGGCCAGATGGCCGCTTCTGACGGGATGGGCCCTGCGGCCATTGCTTTGGCGTGTTTGTGCTGGGCCATCGACAACAATCTGACGCGCAAAGTGTCGGCATCGGATGCGCTCTTCATTGCCAGCACCAAGGGCCTGATCGCAGGCGGGGTGAACACCGCCATGGCCTTGGCACTCGGTTTGAGCTGGCCCGACTCGCCGACCTTGCTGGGCATCATGGTGGTCGGCTTGCTGGGGTATGGCGTCAGCCTGGTGTTGTTTGTGCTGGCCTTGCGGGGTTTGGGCGCGGCGCGCACAGGGGCTTATTTTTCAACTGCGCCGTTCATGGGTGCGGCCGTGGCGGTGGTGTTTTTGGCTGAAACCACGTCGCCCACTTTCTGGTTGGCCAGTGCGTTGATGGGGCTGGGGGTTTGGCTGCACCTGACCGAGCGCCACGCACACGAGCACACCCATGAGCCGTTGGTACATGCACATCGCCATGTGCACGATGCACACCATCAGCATGCGCATGAGCCGACGTGGGATGGCACCGAACCACACAGTCATCAGCATGCCCACCTTGCCTTGACGCACCAGCATCCGCATTACCCTGACATCCACCATCGGCACGGGCACTGAGTTTTGCTGTGTACCGACCATTGGCATGCAGGGCCGGGTCAAGCCCAAACCTTCACCCCGCCAACAAGGCCCCCGCATCCTCGTACCAGAACATCAGCGCAGCGTCATAGCTTTCCCACACGCAGCCGCTGCAGCCACGCCCGCAGCACGAGGTGGGTTCGGGGGGAGGATCTCTGAAGTCGTGGCCCGCAGCCTGCAGGCGCTCTTGAAATTGCGCAATGCCCCGGCGCACAGCGGCGCGTTGGGAGGCGTAGGGGTCGATGATGGGGTGGTCGTTGCCTTCGGTCATGCCTGATTGTCGGGCAAGATTTAGACGTTTTCAGGGGCTGAAGCTGTTGACCTGCGACGCGATGTTGACGGTTTGGCCTTGCACCACCGTGTGCGCAATCAAGCGGTCATCGCCCAGCACGATCATGGCGAACAGCCATTCGGCCAGTGTCTCGGTTTGCGCGGTGCGTCGGGCCAGCAGGGGTGTGGCCTTGGGGTTGATCACCACGAAGTCGGCTTCGCAGCCGGGCAAGAGATTGCCCACTTGGCCGCTCAGGTCCATCGCCGCGGCAGCGCCCGCCGTGTGTTGCCACCACAGGTGTTCGGGCGCGAGGCTGATGCCGGGGCGGCCCACGCTTTGCCGGGCCACCGTGTAGGCCGCGTGCATGGTGTGAAACGGGCTGAAGCTGGTGCCGCCGCCCACATCGCTGGCCAGGCCGTAGCGCAGACCGGCTGCGTCGGATGCGGCGTAGTCAAAAAAGCCGCTGCCCAAAAACAAGTTGCTGGTGGGGCTGACGGCGGCTGTCGCGCCCACCTCGGCCATTCGGCGGCGGTCGGTGTCGTCCAGATAAATGCAGTGCGCATAGACCGAGCGCTGGCGCAGCAGGTTTGCGCGGTCGTACACATCGAGGTAGCTGCGTGCTTCGGGGAAGAGTTCGTGCACCCAGCGGATTTCGTCCAGGTTTTCGGCCACATGCGACTGGATCCACACATCGGGGAATTGCTGCGCGATCTCGCCCGCACCGTGCAATTGCTCGGGCGTGCTGGTGGGCGCAAAGCGCGGTGTGATGGCGTAGCCCAGGCGGTCCACGCCGTGCCAGCGGCGAATCAGGTCTTCGGTCTGGCGCAGGCTCAAAGCCGTGTCGGTGTCGCGCAGGCCGTCGGGGCTGTGGCGGTCTTGCAGCACCTTGCCGGTGACCATGCGCAGGCGGCGTTTTTGGGCTTCGGCCATGAACACATCGACCGATTCGGGGTGCGCGGTGGCAAAGCACAGGGCGGTGGTGACACCGTGGCGCATCAGTTCGTCCAGAAAAAAGCCGGTCACCGCATGTGCATAGGCCGGGTCTGAAAACTGTTTTTCGTGCGGAAAGGTGTAGTGCTCCAGCCAGGGCAACAGGCCCTCGGCGGGTGAGCCGATCACGTCGGTTTGCGGGTAGTGGATGTGCAGATCGACAAAGCCGGGCGCGATGCACAGGCCAGGCCAGTGGGTGGTGGGCAGATCGGGGTATTGCGCCGCCAGTTCGCGGTAGGGCCCGATGGCCTGGATGCGAACGATGCCGTCGGCCTCGCGGGCGGTGACGAGCAAGCCATCGGTTTCGTGGCGGGCTTGGGGCTGCTTGGCTTGGGTGAACCAAAGCAGGCCAGCACGCCAACCTTGCAGATCGGTCAATGTCTTTTCGGGGTGCATGGGCAGGCGGGTGAACAGTGTGCGGGAGAGCAGTGGCAAATACGGGGCAAATACCGGGAAGAACAGGCATCGCCCGGTGGTACATTGTGCGGCAATCTCTTTGTATGCAAGGCTGGGGCCAACGCTTTAGGCACGCGCTTTGCATGTGACCTGTTTAGTTACTCATTCGCACCCGACATGACCACACCCCTTTTGTCTTTGCAAGGCATCACCAAACGCTATCCAGGCGTGGTGGCCAACCAGGACGTGTCGCTCACCGTGATGCCCGGCCAAGCCCATGCCGTGCTGGGCGAAAACGGCGCGGGCAAGTCCACTTTGATGAAAATCATCTATGGCTCGGTCAAACCCGACGAGGGTCAGGTGGTGTTCAACGGCCAGTCGGTCAATATCCGAAACCCGCAAGAAGCCCGCAAGCTCGGCATCAGCATGGTGTTCCAGCACTTCAGCCTGTTTGACACCTTGACTGTGGCCGAAAACGTCTGGCTGGGCCTGGACAAATCTCTGAGCTTGGCCGAAGTGACCGAGCGCATTGTGGCCAAGGCCAGCGAATATGGCTTGGATTTGGAGCCCAACCGCCCGGTGCACACCTTGAGCGTGGGCGAGATGCAGCGGGTCGAGATCATCCGCGCCTTGTTGACCGAGCCCAAGCTGTTGATCTTGGACGAGCCCACTTCGGTGTTGACGCCTCAGGCGGTCGAGAAATTGTTTGTGGTCTTGCACAAGCTGGTCAGCCAGGGCGTCAGCATTTTGTACATCTCGCACAAGCTGCACGAGATCCGGGCGCTGTGCAGCGCTTGCACCGTGCTGCGCGGCGGCAAGCTCACCGGGGTGTGCGATCCACGCGAAGAAACCAACGCCAGCTTGAGCCGCTTGATGATTGGGGCTGAGCCACCGGCTTTGCAGCATCTGGCGCGTGAACCGGGCCAAGTGGTTTTGTCGGTCAAGGGCCTGAGCCTGAAGCGCCAAGACCCTTTTGGCGTGGACCTAGAGGGCATCGACCTGCAAGTGCGGGCAGGCGAAGTGGTGGGCCTGGCCGGGGTGTCGGGCAATGGCCAAAAAGAACTGATGTGGGCCTTGTCGGGGGAAGACACCCGCGCGGGCGTGCAGTGCGCAGCGGACAGCGTGTGTTTGTTGGGCCAGGCGGTGGCGGGCTTGGGGCCCGTGCCGCGCAGGCAG
>JAGNWH010000118.1:0-6439 GCA_017986055.1 Limnohabitans sp.
AGCATGCTGACTGCGCTGATGCCCGCAAATGCGGGCAGGTGCACATAACCCCAAGTTTGGGCTGTTTGTGGGCCGGTGATGGCCAAACCGATGGCGCCGATCAGTGAAATGGGGATGGCAACGGCAGAGCTCACCACGACGGCCTGTCGCATGTCCACCCCGCGCAGCACCAGGTAGGGCACGGTCATCGCGCCACCGCTGACGCCCAGCAAAGTGGAGACGTGACCAATGAAGGTTCCAGCGCCCAAGAGTTCGTTGCGGGCTGGGGCAGCTTGACTGGCTTGCTGGGCTTTTTTGCCCAGCAAGGTGATGCAGGTGCTCAAGGCAAACAAGCCAAAGCCCAGTTTGAGCCATTGGGTGGGCACCCAATTGGCCAGCAACACCGCCGACACCGAGCCCAGGCTGACCGAGCCTGCCAGCCAGTACAGGCGATCAAACTGCAGACGGCGAGCACGCCAATGTGTCCAGGAACTGGTGACCGACGTGATGACGATGCAAGCCAATGATGTGGCCACCGCGAAGTGCATGACCTCGGGGCCAAGAACCGGGTCACCGCGCCACAAAAAGTAGAGCGTGGGCACGATCACCAAGCCACCGCCGACGCCAAAAAGTCCCGCTGTAAACCCGCCTGCGGCCCCGACCAGCAAGAAAATCAGCCACAAAGGCATCATGCGGACAGTGCCTCGAATTGACCAAAGCGGCTGCGGCAAAAGCCCAGTGCTTGGGCCTCGTCATGCCAGCCAAATTCTTGGACCTGCCCGATCACAATGTGGTGGTCGCCAGCATCCACCAGCTGGTGTAACTGGCAGTCAAACCAGGCCATGGCATCGGTCAGGCGTTGCCGTTGGCTGACCTGCCGCTGCAGCTGCACGCCGCTAAAACGCGAAGCCATGTCGCCGGTAGCGAACTGTCGTGCGATGGCTTCTTGCTGGTTGGACAACACGCTGACGGTGAAGCCCCCCGATTGCGTGAACGCCTCCAGGCTGCTGGCCGCTTTGCGAATGCTCCACAAGACCAGTCGGGGTTCGAGAGAGACCGAGGCAAAGGAGTTGCAGGTCATGCCCCAATCCACGCCTTGCCAGTGAGCGGTGACCACCGTGACGCCTGTGGCAAAACAAGACAGGGCTTTGCGGTATTCGGCAGGATCTTGAGGTACGGCTGGAGCAAGCAGCTTGGACAACTCGTCGTGCATGTGTCGCATGGGGGCTTTCTTTAAGGCACTTCGTGGCCGTTGGCGAGCTCGTACAGTTCGTACCAGGTCTGTCGGTCCATGGGCACACGCTCTGCGTTGGCAAACTGGGCAATGCGTTCCAGCTGGTTGGAACCCATCACAGGCAAGACTTGCACAGGATGGTGCATGAGCCAGGCCATGGCCACTGCCGTGGTGTCGGTGCCCGAGGCTTGGGCCAACGCGGCCAGCTTGGGTGCGAGTCGGGCTGATGCGGTGCCCGATGTGTGCGCTTGCGCGTGCAGGCGCCCGCCACCCAGCGGCGACCATGCCATCACGGGCATGCAGTGCTGCTGAGCGTGTGCCAGCTGGCCGTTGATGAAGGGGGCGGTGTTCAACAGGCTGAGCTCCAGCTGGTTGGTCTGCAGCTTGTGCTTCATGCGTGACTGCAACAGGTCCACATCAAAGGGCATGAAGTTGGACACGCCCACACCGCGCAGCTTGCCGCTGTCGATCAGGCCATCAAGGCATTCGCCCAAGGCTTGTGCGTCCATCAGCGGGTCTGGGCGGTGGATCAGCAGCAGGTCGATCACGTCCACGCCAATGCGTGACAGGGAACGGTCGACGCTGGCCCTGACGTGTGCAGGGCTGGTGTCGTAGTGCTTGACACGGGTGTCTGGCCATTTGCCGGACAACAGCATGATGTCGGTTTTGGTGACGATCTCGATCTGGTCTTTCAGGCTGGGGCGCGCCTTGATGGCCTGCCCGAACAGTTCTTCGCAGCTGTAATCGCCGTAGATGTCGGCATGGTCGAAGGTGGTGATGCCTTGCGCCAGACAGGCGTCAATGCGTGCCAGGTTGGCGTTGACCGAGTGGTCTGCAGCCTCGGACAGGCGCCACACGCCATAAGCCATGCGGCTCAGGCTGCGCCCGTTGGGCAGCGTGATGCGGCCGATGTGGTTTGAACTCATTTGCGGACTCCTGTGCCCAATGGTGTGGGCGGTGTTTGGGCCGGAACACGGCCATATTCTTGGGCGAGGGAAACTGTTTTGATCTGGGGCAGCACTTTGGCCCCGAAGATTTCGCATTCCTGCAGGTGCGGGTAACCCGAAAAGATAAAGGCTCGGATGCCCATTTTTTGGTAGGCCTCAATTTCACTGAGCACCTGATCGACGCTGCCCACCAGAGCAGCGCCGCAGCCACTGCGGGCACGGCCTACGCCCGTCCAAAGATGGGGTTCGACATAGCCGTCTTCGTCTGCGCGATCACGGTTGGCGCTTTGCAGAGAGACGCCCAGGCTCTTGGCGTCGAGGGCCCGCTGGCGGATTTCACGGCCTTTTTCGTCGTCGAGTTGCGACACCAGTTCGGCGGCATATTCACGCGCTTCGGCTTCGGTGTCGCGCACGATCATGTGGACGCGCAGGCCGTAGTCCAGCAAGCGGCCATGTTTTTCGGCCTGGGCGTGCACATCGCGCATGCGCTGGGCCAGCATGTCTTTGGGCTCAGGCCACATCAGGTAGGTGTCGCAATGGGCACCGCACAAGGCCAGTGCGTCGGGGCTGTAGCCGCCGAAATAAAGCAGTGGGCCGCCGTTGGTCTGGTAGGGGCGCACCGGGTCGGTTGACAAGCCCTTGATTTTGTAAATCTCGCCGTCGTAGTTGATTTCGTCTTGCGTCCAGGCTTGCTTGAGGATTTCAACCACTTCCCAAGAGCGACGGTAGCGGTAGGCACTGTCTTCTTGTTGGCCGGGAAAATCGGACGAAATCACGTTGAGCGTGAGGCGCCCCTCAAGAATGTGGTCCAGCGTGGCCACGGTGCGTGCCAGCATGGCTGGATGCACTTCGCCGCACCGAATGGCAGCGAGCAAGTTCATGCGCTTTGTTTTGTGCGCTACGGCAGCGGCAAAGGTCAAGGTGTCCTGACCGACTTGGTAAGAAGAAGGGCACAGGATGTTTCGAAAGCCGAGTTCATCGGCCCGCTCCACGATGCGACTGGTGTTGGCCCAGTTGCTGCGCAGGTCGCCTTCGGGCACCCCCAGGTGGCGAAAATCGTCAGAACACAGGGGCGCGAACCACGCCACCTCGGCACCTTGGATGTCTTGGCCTTTGACTGGAACGATGCTCATGTCAGACTCCTGTTTAAAAGTGAATGAATCATATATGAATTGAGGGGTTTGGGTATGCGGGTTTCCACCGGTTTGTCATACTGTCAACCATGAACGCTGCTCGACCCGCCAAACCCTTGCCTGTTTACCTGCAAATTGCCGAATTGCTGGCCCGTCAAATCAAGGCCGGTTATTGGCATGGCGGTGAAAGGCTGCCCACCGAGGCCGAGTTGGCTCTGAGTTTGTCGGTCGCCGTTGGCACCTTGCGCAAATCGCTGGCCTTGCTGGAAGAGCAGGGCGTGCTCGAACGCATTCAGGGTTCAGGCACTTATGTGCGCCAAGTGCAAGGCAAGCAGCAAATTTATGAGTTGTTTCGCTTGGAACTGCTTGATGGCCCTGGCCTGCCAACGGCGCATATTCTGGATGTGTCCAAGCAGGCTTGCCCGGTCGGCTTTCCTGCCATCGCCAGCGTGGGTGCACTTTGCTGGCGCGTACGCAGGCTTCGTTTTTTGAGTCAGCAGCCTGTCGCGTTGGAGGAAATCTGGTTTTCTGCAAAGGCCTGCCCTGACTTGAGCGTCGACGAGCTGGGAGACTCGATGTATTTGTTTTACCAACAGCGTTTGGGGGTCTGGATTGCGCGTGTAGAAGACCAGATCAGCGCAGCCCCTGCGCCCGCTTGGGCTGCGCAGCCCATAGGACTGCTGGCGGGTGACTGCGCTGGTTACGTGGAGCGCGTTTCCTGGACGTCGGGCAATCAAGTCGCCGAGTTTTCAAAAACCTGGTTCGACCCGGCCGTCTGCCGGTACTCTTCGCGCCTGAGTCAATAACCCCGCTCAGACCGGCTGCAGCGCCGCCAGCAACTCCGTCTCGATCTCAATCTGCGCTTTGTTTTGCTGAAGCTTGGCGCCGCTGATCAGAAAGCTGTCTTCCACGCGTTCGCCCAAGGTGCTGATTTTGGCCAATTGAAGATGAAGGCCGTGGTGGGCCAGCACGCTGGCGATGCTGTAAAGCAAGCCAATGCGGTCGCTGGCCGAGATGCTGAGCAACCAACTTTGGGCTTTGTCGTCGGGCTTCAGGCTCACGCGTGGGGTGACCGGGAAGCTCTTGACCCGCCGCGACACCCGCCCACGGGTGGGCGCGGGCAGGGGGCCTTGTTTTTCCAGGGTTTGCGTGAGGCCTGACTCGACCATGCTCAGCAGCTCGCGGTAGTGCTCGGGCAACATGGGCGTGACGATCTGGAAGGTGTCCAGCGCCCAGCCCGTGCGGGTGGTGTGGATGCGGGCATCCTGAATGCTGAAGCCTGACTGGTCAAAGTGGCCGCAAATGCGGGCAAAAAGGTCAGGCTGGTCGGGTGTAAAAACGAGCACTTGCAGGCCTTCACCCACAGGCGAAATGCGCGCACGCACGATGGGTTTGGCAGGGCCTTCAGCGGGCTTGGCCACATGGCGCGACAACTGCCGGGCGTGCCAAGCGATGTCAGATGCGTCGTGGCGCATGAAGTAGCCCACGTCCAAGGTGTCCCACAGGGCTTTTTGGCCTTCGTGGGGTTCGCTGTGGCGGGCCAGCTCGATCAAGGCGTCGCGTTTGCGGGCTTCCACTTCGGCGTTGGCGTCGGGGGCGCGGCCACCCAGCACGCGCAGGGTGGCTTTGTACAGGTCTTCCAGCAGCTTGCCTTTCCAGGCGTTCCACACTTTGGGGCTGGTGCCTCGGATGTCGGCCACCGTCAGCAAATACAGGGCGGTCAGGCGGCGCTCATCGCCCACGCGTGCGGCAAATCGGCCAATGACTTCGGGGTCGCTCAGGTCTTCTTTTTGCGCCACGTGGCTCATGGTGAGGTGTTCGCCCACCAAAAACTCGATCAGCTGGGCGTCGTCTTTGTCCAGCTTGTGTTGGCGGGCAAAGGTGCGCACTTCGGCGATGCCCAGTTTGGAGTGGTCGCCGCCACGGCCTTTGGCAATGTCGTGGAACAAAGCGGCGGTGTACAAGATCCAGGGCTTGTCCCAGCCGCCCGCCAATTGCGAGCAAAAAGGGTATTCGTGCGTGTGCTCGGCCATGAAAAACCGACGCACATTGCGAAGCACCATCAAAATGTGCTGGTCCACCGTGTAGGCATGAAACAGGTCGTGCTGCATCTGGCCCACGATGCGCCGAAACACCCACAGGTAGCGCCCCAACACCGAGGTTTCGTTCATCAATCGCATGGCGTGCGTGATGCCTTGGGGCTGTTGCAAGATCTGCAAAAACGTTTGCCGATTGACCGGGTCGGCCCGAAAACGCCCGTTCATGATGGCCCGCACGTTGTACAGCGCACGCAGGGTTCTGGCCGAAAAGCCTTTCACACCCGGCGTGGCCTGGTACAGCAAGAATGTTTCCAAAATGGCGTGTGGGTGCTTTTGGTACAGGTCGTCGCTGGCCACTTCGATCAGGCCCGCCTTTTCAAAAAAGCGCTCGTTCAGCGGTCGGAAGTCGTTGACCGATTCGCCCCGATCGGCTTTGAGCCGGTCTTCGATGTTGAGCAGCAATATCTGGTTGAGCTGGGTCACCGCCTTGGCCGCCCAATAGTATTGGCGCATCAGCTTTTCACTGGCACGCAAGGCCAATCGGCCTTCAGGGGTCACGTCTGAGCTGTAGCCAAACGATTCGGCCACATTGGTTTGCAAGTCAAACACCAAGCGGTCTTCGCGCCGTTTGGCCTGCAAGTGCAAGCGGGCGCGAATGAGGCCCAACAGGGCTTCGTTGCGCTTGATTTGCCGCGCTTCAAGCGGGGTTGCCAGGCCTTTGCGGGCCAGTTCGTCCCAGCTGTTGCCCAGATTGGCCGCTCGGGCGACCCACAAAATCACCTGCAAGTCGCGCATGCCGCCGGGCGACTCTTTGCAGTTGGGCTCCAAGGCGTAGGGTGTGTCTTCGAACTTGGTGTGGCGCTGGCGCATCTCCAGCGTTTTGGCCACCCAAAAAGCCTGCGGGTCCATGGCGGCTTGGTACTGCTTTTGGAACTCGGTGAACAGCCGGGTGTTGCCGGTCACGCGACGCGACTCCAACAAAGAGGTTTGCACCGTGATGTCTTTGGCCGACTCAGCCAGGCATTCACTCAAGGTGCGCACGCTGGAGCCGATTTCCAGGCCCGTGTCCCAGCAGCTGCCAATGAAGCGCTCGAGCTGGCCTTGCAG
>JAGNWH010000119.1:0-6209 GCA_017986055.1 Limnohabitans sp.
TGCATCACCAAACTGAAAACCGGTTTTGGCACGGGCGGCTGGCAGTTGTCGGCGCTCAAGTGGTGCGCTCGCGTGGCCACCAAGCCGATCATTGCCGACGGCGGCATCCGCAGCCACGGCGACATCGCCAAGAGCATCCGCTTTGGCGCGAGCATGGTCATGATCGGTTCGCTGTTTGCCGGCCACGAAGAGTCGCCCGGCAAGACCGTTGAGGTCGATGGCGAGATGTTCAAAGAGTACTACGGCTCAGCATCTGACTTCAACAAGGGCGAGTACAAGCACGTGGAAGGCAAGCGCATTTTGGAGCCAATCAAGGGCAAGCTGGCCAACACGCTGATTGAGATGGAGCAGGACGTGCAAAGCTCGATCAGCTATTCAGGCGGCACCAAGCTGATGGACATCCGCAAGGTCAATTACGTGACCTTGGGTGGTGACAACGCTGGCGAACACCTGTTGATGTAACGCCGTCACCGCGTTTCGTCAAACAAAGGGAGTCCATGGGCTCCCTTTTTTCATGCTCAGTCGGTCAGCCAGTGGGTGACAAAAGACCGGAACACCGCCATCACCGGCAGTTCGGTGCGCCCTGCCAGGGTGATGAGCGCCAGCTGCGCCCCCCCGCGAAAGGGCGGGTCCAAAACCAGTTCCACCAGCGAGCCATCGGCCAGCCCCTGCCGAGCGGCCCCCACAATGCCCAGAAAAATCGCATCGGTACGGCGCACTACGTCGATCAGACTGGAGATTTCTTCGCACTGCAAGGTGGTCATCTGAGCCGGGTTGGCGCGGGGGCCATAGTGGTCCACCATGGTGCGGGCCACCTCTTGCGACAGCGGTGTCGAGGCGATGGGGTAAGTCAGCAGGGCTTCAAATGGCACCGACTCAGGCTGGCGCGCCAAGATCGGGTGCCCCTGACGACACACAAAACCGGCCCGCATCTCGACGATGTGCGCCATTTTCAGGTCAGGCGCAGCATCTACCCGCCGCACATCGACCACCAGGGCGTCCAATTGCCGCTCACGCAACTGCACCAGTTGCAACTCGGTCGATCCTCGCGACACAGCCACCTGAACCGTCGGATGGTGTTCGGCCATGTGCTGGAGCCAGGGCGTCATCAGCATGGCCCCCGGCCCCGAACCCAGCCCGACCCGCAAACTGCCCAGCCCACCCTGTTGCAGCAAAGCAGCCCCCTGCCGCAGCTCTTGCGCCTCATGCACGATGCGCCGGGCCCGCTCCAGCACCGACTGGCCAAGCGGAGTCAGTTCGTTCTTTTTGCCAATGCGGTCCACCAGTGGCCCGCCCAATTCTTCTTCCAGCACCTGAATGCTGCGACTGAGCGCCGACTGGGTGATGTGCAGCTTCTCGGCGGCACGGCTGAACGAGCCTGTCTCGGCCAGTGCGAGCCAATGCGCCAGATGTTTGAGGTTCATGTATTCATTTTACGAATGAAAATCATAAAAATAAGTCATTGGACACATGAATTTTGACTTCTTACGATCTGTGCATGGTTTTAGGACCATTCAAAATCCAACAGTAAACAGGAGACAACATGAACGTCAAAACCCTTCTCAGCAGCTTGCTCGTCGCGGCCAGCGCTTTCGGCCCTGCTTGGGCGCAAACTTACCCGGCCAAAACCATCAGCCTGATCGTGCCCTACCCCGCAGGCGGGCCTTCTGACTTTTTTGCCCGCAAACTGCAACCCGATGCGGCAGCCAAGTTGGGCCAGACCATGATCATCGAAAACATCGGTGGCGCTGGTGGCGCGATCGGCATGGCCAAACTGGTCAATGCACCGGCCGACGGCTACACCCTGAGCTTGGGCAGCCCGATGGAGTTGGTGCTGGCCCCGATGGCCATCCAGGGTGTCAAGTACAAATCCGAAGACTTCAAGTTGGTCGCGCAGTTCGCCACCACCAACACGATTTTGGCGGTGCGCAACTCGCTCAACATCAAGACGGTGGACGAACTGCTGGCCCTGGCTCGCAAAACCACTGACAAGCCTCTGAGCTATGGCAGCGTGGGCCCTGGCTCGCTGTACCACTTGATTGGCGAGCGCTTTTCGCAGCTGACCAAAGTGCAGATGTTGCACGTCCCCTACAAAGGCATTGCCCCCCTGTTGACCGACCTGATGGGTGGCCAGATCGACATGGCTTTCCTGCCCATGGCCGGCTCCATCCCCCAAACCCTCATCGACGGCAAGATTCAGGGCCTGGCCGTGACCTCTAAAACGCCGCACCCCTTGTTCAAACAGTTCCCCGCCATGGCCGCCATGAAAGGCTTGGAAGCCATGGACTTTGACATCTGGGCGGGTGTGCAAGTGCACAAAAACACGCCAGACGCCGTGGTCAACACCCTGAACAAAGCTTTCTATGCGGCCGCTGAAGCCCCCGAAAACCGCAAGGCCCTGGAAGGCAGCGGCAACGTGGTCTTGCCATCACGCACCCCGGCCGAGCTGGCTCGTGTGTACCAAGGTGAAATCGAGCGCTACCGCGCCATTGCCAAGTCGATCAACCTGCAACCCCAATGAGCCACAGGGACTGACCATGAATGCCCCCAGTGACGCTTTTCTGCACGACAAACTGCAGGCCCTGCATGCCGAAGCGGATGAATTCATTGCGGTGCGCCGCGATATTCACAAGCACCCGGAGATGGGCTACAAGGAGTACCGCACCAGTGATCTGGTCGCCGAGCAACTGAGCGCCTGGGGTTATCAGGTCACGCGCGGCCTGGGCGGCACAGGCCTGGTGGGCCAGATCAAGAAAGGCACGGGCAACAAAAGCATCGGCATTCGGGCCGACATGGACGCCCTGCCCATCGACGAGGCCACGGGCTTGCCTTATGCCAGCTGCAACGTGGGCATCATGCACGCCTGCGGTCATGACGGCCACACCGCCATGCTGCTGGCAGCGGCCAAGCACATTGCCCAGCAAGGCGTGTTCTCGGGCACGGTGAACCTGATTTTTCAACCCGCCGAAGAAGGTCTGGGCGGCGCGAAAAAAATGATGGAAGACGGTCTGTTCAAGCAATTCCCTTGCAACGCCATCTTTGCCATGCACAACATGCCCAGCCACCCGCAAGGCCACTTGGTCTTGCGCGATGGCTCGGCCATGGCGTCTTCTGACAACGTGACCATCACCTTGCACGGCAAGGGCGGGCACGGTGCCATGCCGCATGTGGCGGCCGACCCGGTGGTGGCCGGATCGGCCATCGTGCTGGGCCTGCAAAGCATCGTGGCCCGCAACATTGACCCGCAGCAAATGGCCATCATCACAGTGGGTGCGTTCAACGCCGGGGTGGCCAACAACGTGATCCCGCAAACCGCCACACTCAAGCTGAGTGTTCGTTCACTCGACCGCGATGTGCGCGTCCTGCTCGAAAAGCGCATCACCGAGCTGGTGCATGCGCAAGCCCAAAGCTACGGCGTCACGGCCGAGATCGACTACCAACGCGGTTACCCGGTGCTGGTCAACCACCTGCACGAAACCGACTTTGCCCGCACGGTGGCCGAAGAACTGGTAGGCGCAGACAAAGTGGTGCGACAAGGCCGCGCGCTGACTGGCAGTGAAGACTTTGCCTTCATGCTCGAAGAGGTGCCGGGCAGCTATTTGCTGATCGGCAATGGCGACGGCACAGGTGACGGCCACGGCGCTTGCATGGTGCACAACCCCGGCTATGACTTCAACGACAAAAACGTGGCGATCGGCTCGGCTTTTTGGTCGCTGCTGGTGGAGCGATTCTTGCCCGCTTGAACCTGCGGCACTGTTATGCAAAAGGGCAAGCCAAATGGCTTGCCCTTTTTTTGGGGTGTGGGCTTGGGATCAGGCCGATTTCTGCCCGATCAAGGTTTTGGCCAGCACGTTCAGGCGACTGCCAGGGCGGGTGAGGTCTGTGACCACACTGAAATGGTTCAAACCGGGCAGGTCTTCGCAGACGGGCACGGTCTTGGGCCCCCAGGCTTGGTGAATCAAGCGGTTGTGCCGCAAAAACTCAGCGCTCTCGTCACCCCCGACCACGGTGTACAAAACCCCTTGGCGAGGCCGCTGCCATTTGGCCGGGCTGGCCATGCGCACATGGGCTGGGGTGATGCGCAGATCGCCCTGCACAAAAGGTGTTTTGCGCACAGGCGCCAGATCGAACAGGCCCGAGATCGACAAGGCCTTGCGCACCAAGCCGGCAGGCAAATCGCGCCCCAGCTTCTTCCAGTCACAAGCCAGCAACATGGCGGCCAAGTGGCCACCCGCCGAATGACCGATCACGGTGATGTTGTTGCGGTCGCCCCCGTGCGCGCCAATGTGACGCCAAACCCAGGCACTGGCTTGTGCCATTTGCAAGGCGATGTCGGGCACGGTCACAGGCTGCGCCTCGGTGCCGGGGCACAGGGCGTAATTGACCACCACCACGCAAGCGCCCATGTCGCGCAGCGCAGGCACCACAAAAGAATGGTCCGCTTTGTCCAGACTGCGCCAATAGCCACCATGGATGAAGATCACCACAGGCGCATCGGCACGGGCTGCCGGAAAAATGTCCAGCGTTTCGTTGGGTCCGTCGCCGTAACGCACATCCAGCTGCGCTGGCAAGGTCTGGCGTGCCTGCTCAGAGGCGTTTTTCCAATGCGCAAAATGGTCGGCAAAGTCAGGCACCAGCGCCCGGTTGTTGTACATGCGGTCGTGCCAGGCGGCGTCTTTTTTGGGCATGGGTGTCTCCTTTTTTAGATTTTCATTTCCACTCGAAGCTGCACATTGCGCCAATTGCGGTCGGTGGTTCGGGCTGTCTCGCTCGCACCGCCGCTGCTGAACGTCGTGGCGGTCTCGTAGTGACGGGGCAGCAAGTTGCTGACCGTCAAGCGCAAGGCCGTCGCAGCAGAATAACGCCACAGACCATACACATCAACCACGCGCTTGACACCCTGGTATGAGAACTGCTCTTGGCTGCGACGGGTGTCGTAGTCAGGGTTCCAGTTGACATTGCCGCCCACGGTCAACGGCAAGCCGCGCAAGCGGTAATCGGCGCCGAGGTTCGCGGTCATGCTGGGCTGCTGGTCCAGCCGGTTGTCGGGGCCTGGAACCTCCTTGACCTTGGAATGGAAAAAGCTGACGTTGCTGCGAATGTCCACAGGCCAAGCCTCTGCCCAAGCTTGGTTCAAGCGGAATTTGGCTTCCAGCTCGATGCCTTGGGTGACCGCATCGCCCACGTTTTGAGGCGTAGACACCCAGCGCGTTTGATTCGACCAATTCACGGTCTGCAAGCTGGTCTGGTATCGGATCAGGTCCTTGATATTCCGACGGAACACATTGGCACTGAGCACCCCACCGCCCTCCAAGTAACGCTCGAAACCGAGGTCAATGCCGGTGGCCAGCTCGGGGCGCAAATCGGGGTTGCCCAAACGGTCGGGCTGGGTGGGCACATTGTTGCCAGAGATGGGGTAATCGCGCGAGTACCGCAGCGGTGCCACCAAGTTGTAAAGCGTGGGGGTCTTGTAGCTGCGCGTCAGGCTCATGCGGATCTGGTCGCGCTTGGCCGGATCGGGTTTCCACAAGGCGTGCAACAGCGGTGTCCACACCTGGCTTTGGTTGCGCTTGAGGGTTTCGCTCACTTGCCCCTCGGTCAAGATGCTTTCGTAGCGAACGCCCGCATAGGCCGACCAGTTCGGGTTGATCTTGAACTCGTCTTGGGTGTAAGCCGCCCAACGCGCCGTGCTGGCCTTCAGGTTGCCGCTGTCGTCGCCCGCACCCGCGCTGGCCTCTTCGACGCGACGCACGCCTTCGTGCTCCAAGCCACTGACCAGCTGGTGTCCATTCTCGAGCACACGGGTCCACTTGCCATTCAGGCTGGTGCTGCGGTCTGTGAAGCGCTGCTCATCAAGGGAATTGGCCAACAGCGCCGTGGTGCTCACAGCCGTCTGGGTGATCTGTTGGTCGTACTGGGATTGCCCCAAACCGAAACGCACTTCCAGACGGTCATCGGCTGACAAGCGCTGGCTCCACTGGCCGTTCAAACGGGCGGCGGCGTAGCGGCTTTGGTTGTCGGTCAAGGCGGTGTCGGTGATGGCAGGCGACGTCAACCGCCGGGCATCGGTGCGGCCTTGGGCTGCGTATTCGGAATAAATCAAAAAAGGCGTCAAGGTCAGGCTTTTGCCCTGCTCACCTTTCCATTGCAAACGGGCATTGGCGTGCACGCCTTGGCGATGGCTCTCCGACTGCGCCATGCGTACCTGG
>JAGNWH010000026.1:0-21490 GCA_017986055.1 Limnohabitans sp.
GCGTTGGTCGAGGCCACGCGCAGGCTGCCGGGATCAAGGTTCAGGCGCACGCCCTTGAATTTGTCGCTGGTCAGGATGGCGGTGCGCTGCAGGCAAGACAACAGGGCTTGACGGCCCAGCGTCAGGTTGTTGCTGTGGCCTTTGGGGATCACGCGGTTGTAGTCGGGGAACTTGCCCTCGACCAGCTTGGTCACGAACTCCATGCCGTCAAAACTGAACTTGGCTTGGTTGTTGGCAAACTGCATGTCGATCGCACCATCGGTGTCGGACAGCAAACGCTGCAACTCGAGCACGGTCTTGCGCGGCAAAATGACTTCTTGTTTGGTGGGCACTTCCACGTCGAGCGTGGCGGCTGTGAAGGCCAGGCGGTGGCCATCGGTGGCGACCAAGCTCAGGCGATTGCCTTCGGCCACAAACAAGATGCCGTTGAGGTAATAACGGATGTCGTGCACAGCCATGGCAAATGAAACTTGCCCCAGCAATTGCTTGAGGGTTTTTTGCGGCACGCTGAACACGGGGCCGAAGCTGGCGGCTTCTTGCACCAGCGGAAAGTCTTCTGCGGGCAAGGTCTGCAAGGTGAACTTGGATTTGCCGCCTTTCAGGATCAATTTGGCTTGCGAAGACTCCAGGCTCACGGTCTGGTCTGCAGGCATGGTGCGCAGGATGTCGATGAGTTTGCGGGCCCCCACGGTGGTGGTGAAGTCGCCCGGGTCGCCTTCCATCTCGGCCGTGGTGCGAATCTGGATTTCCAGATCGCTGGTGGTCAGCTGCACAGCGTGGCCCGTTTTGCGGATCAGCACGTTGGCCAACACGGGCAGTGTGTGACGGCGCTCGACAATGCCGGACACGGATTGCAGGACCGACAACAATTTGTCTTGGGTGGCCTTCAGGACGATCATGGGTGTCTACCTTTGGTGGTTCTTTTGAGGCGTCAGCCCGCGATGGGCAGATGGATGCAAACAGAGTACATTTTCGCCGTTTTTTAGCTGTTTTTCCGGCCGCAGACCCGTGATTGGGCATTCTTTTGCAGGGAATCGGGCTTGGACTTTGCAGGGGCGAGCTCCTGCTGAAAAAACACGGGCGCTCATCAGCCCTTCAGGGTCTGTTCCAGCACATGCAGTTGCTGGTTGAGTTCGGTCAGCTGCAGACGCTCGGCGTTGATTTTGCGCACGGCGTGCAGAACGGTGGTGTGGTCACGCCCGCCAAACAGCTCGCCGATCTCGGGCAGGCTCTTTTGGGTCATTTCCTTGGCCAAGTACATGGCGATCTGGCGCGGCCGGGCAATGCTGGCGGGCCGCTTTTTGCTGTACATGTCGGCGACCTTGATCTTGTAATAGTCGGCTACCGTTTTCTGGATATTTTCGACGCTGATCTGGCGGTTTTGAATGGACAGCAGATCGCGCAAGGCATCTCGGGCCAGCTGGATGGAGATTTCTTTCTGGTTGAAACGCGAATACGCCAAAATTTTGCGCAAAGCACCTTCGAGCTCGCGCACGTTGGAACGCACGTTTTTGGCCACGAAAAATGCCACTTCTTCGGGCATTTCGCTGCCCTCACTGATGGCCTTGTTGATCAGAATGGCCACTCGCATCTCGAGTTCGGGCGGCTCCATGGCCACCGTCAGACCAGAATCAAAGCGCGACACCAAGCGCTCGTGAATGTCGGCCAGCCCCTTGGGGTAGGTGTCGCTGGTCATCACGATGTGGGACTTTTTGGCCAGCAAGGCCTCGAACGCGTTGAAGAATTCTTCTTGGGTGCGGTCTTTGTTGGCAAAAAACTGAACATCGTCGATCAGCAGCAAATCGAGCGAGTGGTAGTGGTGCTTGAACTCGTCAAAAGTCTTGCGCTGATAGGCTTTAACCACATCCGACACAAACTGTTCTGCGTGGATGTAGAGAACCTTGGATTCAGGACGGTCCGCCAACAACTTGTTGCCGATGGCGTGCATCAAGTGGGTCTTGCCCAGACCCACGCCGCCGTAGATGAAAAGCGGGTTGTACAAGTGCCCGGGCGAACCCGACACATGCATGGCCGCCGCACGCGCCATCCGGTTGGCCGTGCCCTCGACAAGGGTGTCAAAAGTCAGGGCGGTGTTGAGCCGACTGCGGAAGGTGTTGGTGGCGGGCTCTTCGGGCAAGTCGATCGGCTCGGGGCCATTTTCCATGGACGATGGCGTGGACTGACGCACAGACCTTATGCCGCCATCACGAGGAGTAAGCACTAACTCGATTTGAACTGGGTGCCCTTGCAGGCTTTCCAGCATGGCGGCCAGACGGCCTGCGTATTGGGCACGGATCCAGTCGAGCTTGAAGCGGTTGGCCACAAACAAAGTGAGGCGTTGCTGGTCGTCCGAGATCTGTGCTGTCAGGGGTTTGATCCAGGTGTTGAACTGCTGCTCGGGCAGCTCGCGGGACAGCTCGTCCACGCAAGCCTGCCACAAAGCCTGACCGGCATCCATCGAAAATTCTGGGGTGAGTCCCTCGGACATGTTGTATTTATTTTTTGTGGACAGTTGAGAGAAAAAACGGTAGCGGAATCCGGCTTATCAAGAGCTTATCCACATGCCAGTTCGCATTCGAAGCGGGATCATAAACCACATCGTTCCGGTTTTGCACCGGGAACACCCGAAGGTTTAAAAGATGGTTTATTTGCCGAGTGCCCGAAAGTTTGCGATAATCTTGGGTTTCGCCCAACGCTGATTCATGGCATTGGGCACAAAGGAAGAGTTATGAAACGCACCTACCAACCATCCAAGACACGTCGCGCCCGTACCCACGGCTTTCTGGTTCGCATGAAAACCCGTGGCGGTCGCGCTGTGATCAATGCACGCCGCGCCAAAGGCCGCAAGCGTCTGGCTGTCTAATGCCTTTTCGACCGTCTGGCTGTGGCCGGATGCCACTGCGGGCGGTTGATTCCAGGGTTTGGCCATCGTGCAGCGTTTGAAAACACGCCCACAATTTCAGGCCGCCCTGGCGGGTGGAACAGTCTCGCGGACAACGCATTTTGTGTTGCACCGACTGACCTTGACCCATCCCACAGACAAGCCATCGGCTCCTGCTGAACAAGTTGGGCCTGCACCTTCACCGGAGCAGGCCCTTTTTGGCTTGTTTGACGTTTGGCTGGGTGCCATGGTGCCCAAACGCTGGGCGCGTCGCGCTGTGACACGCAATGCCATCAAGCGACAAATCTATAACGTGAGCGAGCGCTTTGGCGATCGCTTGCCTGTGGCCGCCCATGTGGTGCGTCTGCGCACCACTTTTGACCGCAAACAATTCATCAGCGCCACCTCTGAGCACCTGAAGCTTGCTGTCAGGCAAGAGCTGGAGCAGTTGTTTGAACGTGCGGTCAGGCCGGAGGTTCGCGCATGATCGTTCAGCGTTTGTTGATGGGTGTGGTGCGCGGTTACCGTTTGTTGCTGAGCCCATGGCTTGGGTCGTCGTGCCGTTTTGAACCCACTTGCTCGGCTTATGCCTTGCAAGCACTGGAGCAGCATGGCGCAGCCAAGGGCGGCTATTTGACTGTTCACCGCCTGGTGCGCTGCGGCCCCTGGTGCACGGGTGGCCACGACCCTGTTCCCGCACAAGCCCCTCGCTTGTTCTCTGATTTGTTTTCCCCTACTTCGTCAAAGAAGACCCCATGAACGATATCCGTCGCACCATCCTTTGGGTGATTTTTGGTTTTTCCATGGTCCTGTTGTGGGACCAGTGGCAGATCTATAACGGCCACAAAGCCACCTTCTTCCCCAAGCCAGAAACAGCGGCGGCTGCACCAGCAGCGTCTGCGGCCTCTGCGGCCAGCGCCAATGGCGTGCCTTCTGCCGCGACAAAAGCGGCAGCAGCCACACCAGGTCAGGTGCCAACGTCTGCCCCGGTCGCTTTGGACGCACCGCGCGAAAAGATCGAAGTGGCCACCGATGTGCTCAAGCTCAGCTTTGACACCGAAGGCGGCACCTTGGTGCGCTCCGAATTCACCCAGCACGCTGACTTTGTCGACAGCAGCAAGCCCTTTGTCTTGCTGGACCAAAGCAGCAGCCGCGTCTACACGGCTCAGACTGGCTTGATCGGCGGTGATTTCCCAACGCACAAGTCACCCATGAAGTTCAGCGGCGAACGCAGCTTGAAAGACGGCCAAAACGAGCTGACCTTGCGCTTCGAATCGGACGTGCAAAACGGCGTGAAACTGGTCAAAACCTACACCTTGCAGCGTGGCAGCTACGCCATCGGCGTGAAGCACGAGGTGATCAACTCCGGCACCAACAACGTGTCGCCCCAGTTGTATTTGCAGCTGGTGCGCGATGGCAACAAGCCCGCTGGCGAGTCGTCTTTCTACTCCACCTTCACCGGCCCGGCTGTTTACACCGATGCCAAGAAGTACCAAAAAGTGGAGTTCAGCGACATCGAAAAGAACAAGGCCGAAGTCGACAAAACCTCGCCCAATGGTTATGTGGCCATGGTGCAGCATTACTTTGCGACCGCCTGGTTGTTGCCCGACGGCATTCAGCGCGAAAACTTCGTGCGCAAAGTCGACACCAACCTGTACGCCGTGGGCATGATCACGCCTTTGGCCGACCTGGCACCTGGCCAATCCAAAACCGTGAGCACTCAGTTGTTCAGCGGCCCACAAGAAGAAAAAGTCCTCGAAGCCTTGGCTCCTGGCCTGGACCTGGTGAAGGATTACGGCTGGCTGGCCATGCTGTCCAAGCCTCTGTACTGGTTGCTGGACAAGCTGTTCAGCTTCATCCAGAACTGGGGCTGGTCGATCGTGGCGCTGGTGCTCTTGCTCAAGATTGCTTTTTATTGGCTCAACGCCAAGGCCTACTCGAGCATGGCCAAGATGAAGGCCATCAACCCCAAGATCATGGAGATGCGCGAACGCCTGAAGGGCGATCCGCAGAAGATGCAGCAAGAAATGATGAAGATCTACCGCGAGGAAAAGGTCAACCCCATGGGTGGCTGCTTCCCGATCATGATCCAGATCCCTGTGTTCATCGCTTTGTACTGGGTGCTGCTGTCCAGCGTCGAGATGCGCAACGCACCTTGGGTGGGTTGGATTCATGACCTGTCGGCACCCGACCCCTTCTTCATCTTGCCCGTCGTGATGACCCTCACCACCTTGCTGCAGACGGCGCTCAACCCCGCGCCACCAGACCCGATGCAAGCCAAAATGATGTGGATCATGCCGCTGGTGTTCAGCGTGATGTTCTTCTTCTTTCCTGCGGGCTTGGTGTTGTACTGGATCACCAACAACGTGCTCTCGATTGCACAGCAGTGGGTCATCAACACCCGCATGGGCGTGCCACCGCAGTTCAATCTGCCGAACTTCAAGTAAACCCCCAAGGGCCGCGCAAGCGGCCTTTTTTTGCCTTCACCACGACCGTTGACGCCATGCTCGCCAGACACCAGGAACCCATCGTTGCCATCGCCACCGCACCCGGTCGCGGCGCGGTGGGCATTGTGCGTGTCTCTGGCCGCAACCTCTCATCGCTGATTCAGGCCCTGTGCGGGCGCAGCCTCAAGCCCCGCGAAGCGACCTACCTGCCATTTGCCGATGCCGATGGCAGCCCGATCGACCACGGCTTGGCGCTGCACTTTGTGGCCCCGCATTCGTTCACAGGCGAAGACGTGCTGGAGCTGCAAGCGCATGGCGGGCCGGTGGTGTTGCAGCTGCTGGTGGCGCGCTGCCTGCAAGCTGCGGCAGAGGCCGACACGGTCACGGGGCAGCCACGTTTGACGGGCTTGCGTGTGGCGCAACCGGGCGAGTTTTCTGAACGCGCCTTTTTGAACGACAAGATCGACTTGGCCCAAGCCGAAGCCATTGCCGACTTGATCGATGCCAGCACCGAAGCCGCCGCCCGCAGCGCCAGCCGGTCTTTGGCGGGCGACTTTTCCAAAGAAATTCACCTGCTGCGAGACGCCTTGATTCATCTGCGCATGCTGGTCGAGGCGACGCTGGATTTTCCAGAAGAAGAAATCGATTTCCTGCAAAAAGCCGATGCGCAAGGACAGCTGACGCGCCTGCAATCGGCCTTGATGACGGTGCTGGGCAAAGCCAAGCAGGGCGCGTTGCTGCGCGAAGGCATCAAGGTGGTGATTGCAGGCCAGCCCAATGCGGGCAAAAGCTCACTGCTCAACGCCCTGGCCGGGGCAGAGCTGGCCATCGTGACCCCCATTGCAGGCACCACCCGCGATGTGGTGCAACAAACCATCCAAATCGAGGGCGTGCCGCTGCATGTGATCGACACTGCGGGTCTGCGCGAAGGTGAAGGGGTGGACGAGGTCGAGCAAATCGGCATTGCCCGCGCTTGGGGCCAGATTGAAAATGCCGACGCGGTGCTGTTTTTGCACGACCTGACACGCACAGGCCAGGCCGATTACGACAACGCCGATGCCGACATCGCCGTCGCACTGAAAGCCCGCCTGCCCGCCAGCGTGACCGTGATCGACGTGTGGAACAAGGCCGATGCGGCCACCCAGTCAGATGAGCGCACCGGCTTGACCTTGTCGGCACGCACGGGCGACGGCTTGCAGGCGCTGCGCCAGTGGTTACTGCAGCAAGCCGGTTGGCAGCAAGCCAGCGAAGGCCTGTTCATTGCACGCGAGCGCCATGTGCAAGCGCTACACCGGGTGCGGGAGCACCTTGAAATCGCCGATGCGCACTTGGCCGCACAAGCGCAAAACCTCGACCTGCTGGCCGAAGAACTGCGTCTGGGGCAAAACGCCCTGAATGAGATCACGGGCGAGTTCAGCGCAGACGATTTGCTGGGCGTGATCTTCTCGAGTTTTTGCATCGGCAAGTGAATCGACCAAGGTCAGCCCCAAAAGCTCACACTGGGATTGATGCGATCAAATCGCCCTGGCCCTCAACCGCGCAACAGCTTTTCTTCGGCCACCGCCAACGTTTGTGATTTGCCTGACAGCACCAAGGTGTCACCTGGGTGCAACTCAGTTTCATCGGTCACGTCTTCGGGCTGCCCATTGGCGCGGCGCAAATTGACCACGCGCACCCCCATGGCATGGAAAGCCAGGTCTTTGACCTTCTGACCCAACCAAGGCGAGGCGAGGGGCAAGCCCACAGAGGTCAAGCGCTCATGGTCAATTTCGTCCAGCGTGTCGTCGTCCGCACCATGAAAATAGCCCCGCAGCAGGTTGTAGCGGGCATCGCGTTGGTCCTGCACGATGCGGATGACACGCCGCATGGGCACGCCGACCAGCGCCAGCGCATGACTGGCCAGCATGAGGGAGCCTTCCAGCGCTTCGGGCACCACCTCGGTGGCCCCGGCCAGTTGCAGCTTTTCCAAGTCCAGGTCGTCTTGTGTGCGCACGATCACCGGCACCTGCGGCGCATGGCTGTGGGTGTGGTCCAGCACCTTCATGGCGGCAGGAACGTCGAGATAGGTGATGACCACGGCACTGGCACGGGCCAAGCCCGCGGCCATCAGCGACTGCAGACGCCCGGCATCGCCAAACACCACCGAATCACCAGCCGCCGCCGCTTGGCGCACCCGGTCCGGGTCCAAGTCGAGCGCCATGTACGGAATGTTTTCTTTTTCCAGCATGCGCGCCAGGTTTTGCCCGCAGCGACCATAGCCGCAAATGATCACATGCTTGCTGGTGTTGATCGACTTGCGCGCAATCGTGGTCATTTGCAGGGACTGCTGCAACCATTCACTGGCGACCACCTTCATGACCATGGCGTTGCTGTGCATGATGATGAACGGCGTCGCCATCATCGACAAGACCATGCTGGCCAACACCGGGTTCAACAAGGCGGGCGGGATCAGGTTGTTTTGCGATCCCAGCGTGAGCAACACAAAACCAAATTCACCGGCTTGCGCCAGATACAAACCCGTGCGCAAGGCCACGCCATTGGGCGCCCCCGTCATCTTGGCCAACGCAGTCACCAGCACCAATTTGAAAATCACCGGCAAGGTGGTCAGCAACAAGACCAGTGGCCACCGGTCGACCACAATGTGCCAGTCGAGCATCATGCCAATGGTGATGAAGAACAGGCCCAGCAACACATCGTGGAAGGGGCGGATGTCCAGCTCCACTTGGTGTTTGTATTCGGTCTCTGAAATCAGCATGCCGGCAATGAAGGCGCCCAAGGCCAAGCTCAGGCCCGCCAACTCGGTGATCCAGGCCAAGCCCAGCGTCACCAGCAAGAGGTTCAGCACAAACAACTCTTCGCTTTTGCGACGCGCCACCAACGTGAGCCACCAGCGCATCACGCGTTGCCCACCCGTCATGAGCAGGGTGATCAAAACCGCCGCCTTGGCACCGGCCAGCATCAAGGCAGAAAACATCTCTTCCGCGGGCGCACTCAAAGCCGGAATCATCACGATCAGGGGCACAACGGCCAAATCCTGAAACAGCAGCACCCCGATCACTCGCTTGCCGTGCTCTGATTCCAGCTCCAGACGATCTGCCACCAGTTTGATCACGATGGCCGTGCTGCTCATGGCCATCGCACTCGACAGCACCAGGGCGGTTTGCCATTCCATCTTCCACAAGGTCGGCGCCATGGTAGCCAAGAACAAGGAAAACACCGTCACGATCACCAACGTCAGCAGCACCTGCAGCAAACCCAGACCAAACACATGCTTGCGCATCGAGCGCAGCTTGGGCAGATTGAACTCGAGGCCAATCACGAACATCAGAAAGACCACGCCGAACTCGGCCAAGTGCTTCACCCCATCCGAATTTTGTGCCAACGCCAACGCATTGGGGCCAATGACCACGCCCACGGCCAGATAACCCAGCATGGGCGGCAACTTGAGCATGCGGCAGCCCACCACACCCAACACGGCAGCCAGCAAATACAGCAGGGTCAACTCCAAAGCACTCATGCATCGATGGTAACAAGCACTTGTGACAAAACGGGCAGTTCATCCAAGCAAACAAGTGCCTTGTGTGGGCTCGAGCGCCATCTGCGCAGGCCATTGCACGGTGCCCGATAAAATGCAGCCATGCTCGCCAATACCGCCCAAACCCTGCAACTCGCCCGTGAGACCCTCGACATCGAGGCCTCGGCCTTGTTGCAACTCAAAGCCCGACTTGATGATCGTTTTGTCAATGCCGTGAACATGGTGCTGGGTGTCAAAGGCCGCGTGGTCGTCACCGGCATGGGCAAGAGCGGGCACATTGGCCGCAAGATTGCCGCCACTTTGGCCTCCACCGGCACACCCGCCATGTTTGTCCATCCGGGCGAGGCCAGCCACGGCGATCTGGGCATGATCCAGACGATCGATGTCGTACTGGCGATCTCCAACAGCGGTGAGAGCGATGAACTCGTGGCCATCCTGCCGGTGTTGAAGCGCCAAGGCGTGCCACTGATTGCCATGACTGGCGGTTTAACCTCTTCATTGGCCCGTCATGCGGATGTGTTGCTTGACTGCTCGGTCGAAAAAGAAGCCTGCCCCTTGAACCTGGCGCCCACAGCCAGCACCACAGCCCAACTGGCCATGGGCGATGCCTTGGCCGTCGCATTGCTCGATGCGCGGGGTTTCAAGCCCGAAGACTTTGCCCGCTCACACCCCGGCGGCTCTTTGGGCCGCAGACTGTTGACGCATGTGTCAGATGTCATGCGCAAAGGCACTGATGTGCCGCAGGTCGGGCCTGACGCCGAGTTCACCACGCTGATGCGCGAGATGAGCAGCAAAGGCCTGGGGGCGACCTCAGTGACCGACGCCGATGGCCGCGTGCTGGGCGTGTTCACCGATGGTGATCTGCGTCGCTTGATCGAAAAAGGCGCCGACCTGCGCAGCCTCAAAGCACGCGATGTGATGAACAGCCAGCCGCGCACCATTCGCGTCGATGCGCTGGCCGTCGAAGCGGCCGACATCATGGAGCAATACCGCATCACCAGCATTCTGGTCATCGACGATGCCGGGCACTTGTGCGGTGCCATCAACACCAACGACCTGATGCGGGCCAAAGTGATCTGACATGCAAACCCTCATCCCCGCCTTGAACTACCCGCCCGAGTTGCTGCTGCAAGCCCAGGGCATTCGCGTTGCTTTTTTTGACGTGGACGGCGTGTTGACCGATGGCGGCCTTTATTTCTCTGAAGCAGGTGAGGCCCTCAAACGCTTCAACACGCTGGACGGGCAAGGCCTTAAATTGCTGCAACAAGCAGGCATCACACCCGTGGTCATTACCGGCCGCGACTCGCCTGCACTGCGCTTGCGTCTGAAGGCTTTGGGCATTGCACACGCGCGTTTTGGCACAGAAGACAAGCGTCCTGCTGCCGAAGATTTTTTACAAACCCTGGGGCTCAGCTGGTCACAGGCTGCGGCCATGGGGGATGACTGGCCCGACTTGCCCGTCATGCAACGCGCCGCATTTGCTTGCGCACCCGCCAATGCGCACGCACAAGCCAAAGCGGTCGCGCACCACATCACCACAGAACGGGGTGGCGAGGGTGCTGCACGCGCATTTTGCGATCTGCTGCTGGTGGCCAGCGGGCATTACGCCAAGCTGTTGGCCCAGGTCGGAATCAGCGCACACACAGGCCCATCCGCATGAACTGGGGACGCCGCTTGCTCGACAAACTGAGCGTTTACCTGCCTTTGATCGTGATGGCTTTGCTGGCATCGGGCAGTTGGTGGCTGGTCAGAAGCGTGCCCGAACTGTTGACTGCAACAGCCAACAAACCTGTGCGCCAAGACCCCGATTACCGCCTGGCTGATTTTTCGGTCACATCGTTCGATGCCCGCGGCCGTATGACGCGCGAAGTCAGCGGCACCCAAGCGCAACATTACCCGGCAACCGAAGCCTTGAACATTGAACAAGTGCGCATCTACGCCGAAAGCGAAACCGGCACACAAATGAATGCCCGCGCCACACAAGGCATCGCCACAGACGATGGCAAAAAAGTCACGCTGATAGGCAGTGCCTACGCCATCCGCCATCCGCACGACAGCAGCCCCAAGATTGAACTCCGGGGTGAACGCTTGGTGGCGCTGCCCGACGAAGACCGCGTGGTGTCATCTGACCCTGTACAGATCACCCGCGACACCGACGTGTTCAATGCCGAATCCATGAACTTCAACAGCAACACAGGGGAATACCTGCTGCAAGGTCGCGTACGCGGCATGTTGATGCCCAAACCTAAAAACTGACGCTGGGCTCAAGCGCCACAAACAACAAAGCCCTGCAGAGCAGGGCTTTGTCAAATTCATTGGCCAACCGTCAGATTGGCCAGACGCGTGAATCAGTAACCGCCGCCGTAGCCGCCGCCACCGCCTTCGCGGCGACCGCCACCGCCAGAACCGCCGTTGCCGCCACGAGGACCTGCGCCGTAGGGGCTGCGGAAACCGCCACCACCACCTTCGCCGCCGCCGTAGCCGCCACCGCCTTCGCGACGACCGCCGCCGTAACCACCACCGCCGCCGCCTTCACGACCGCCGCCGTAGCCACCGCCACCGCCTTCGCGGCCACCGCCGTAACCGCCACCGCCGCCGCCTTCACGGCGGCCACCGCCAAAGCCACCACCGCCACCAAAGCCGCCACCACCTGTGCGGGGAGGACGTGCTTCCATGGGGCGGGCTTCGTTGACCACCGCATTGCGGCCACCCAAAGGCTGACCATTCATGCCGTTGATCGCAGCTTGAGCTTCGTCGTCGCTGCCCATTTCCACAAAGCCGAAGCCTTTGGAGCGGCCAGTGTCACGTTCCATCATGACTTTGGCGCTGGTGACCACACCGAATTCACCAAAAGCTTGTTCCAGATCGCTGTCGCGAACCGAGTAAGGCAGGTTGCCGACGTAAAGTTTGTTGCCCATGAAAGGGACTCCTCAAAACACAGAGATAAAAGCGATGAAGCTCCGAAAACGCATTCAACAAACCTGAAAACTTCGGATGGAAAGCGAAACTGATCTGGTCACCGCGAACATGACTTCGCTGCTTCTGACAGTGAAGTGTGGCAATTATGAGCGAGAAAACAAAAATAAATGCAAGTGATATTCCCGGGAAAATCAACAGAATGTGCGTTGCAGCACATTTCCGTTGTTTTACCAACTCACTTCGCGGTCGGGCGTGGCACTGATTTTGTGAACGGTCAAATCGGCGCCATCAAACTCCTCTTCGGGGCTGAGTTTCAAACCCAAAGTCAATTTGAGGACACCATAGACCAAAACCCCACCCACCAGCGCCCAGCCCACGCCCATGGCGGTACCGATCAATTGCGCGCTCAGGTTGACGCCACCCAAACCACCGAGCGATGTCGCGCCAAAAATGCCTGCGGCAATGCCGCCCCAAGCGCCGCAAATGCCGTGCAAAGGCCAAACGCCCAGCACATCGTCGATCTTCCATTTGTTTTGGGTCAGGGTGAACATGACCACAAACAAACCACCCGCCACAGCGCCGACCACCAATGCACCAAACGGGTGCATCAGGTCCGATCCGGCACACACGGCCACCAAACCGGCCAAAGGGCCGTTGTGCACAAAGCCTGGGTCGTTTTTGCCCAAGACCAAGGCGACCAGCGTGCCGCCCACCATGGCCATCAGCGAGTTGACCGCCACCAGGCCCGAGATTTTGTCCAGTGTTTGGGCGCTCATCACGTTGAAGCCAAACCAGCCCACGATCAAGATCCACGAGCCCAGCGCCAGAAAGGGGATGCTCGATGGGGGGTGCGCCGAAACCACGCCGTCTTTGCGGTAACGGTTGTAGCGAGCGCCCAAGAGCACCACAGCCGGCAAAGCGATCCAGCCGCCCATGGCGTGCACGACCACCGAACCGGCAAAGTCGTGAAATTCATCGCCCGTGGCCGCCTTGATCCAGGCTTGCACGCCAAAGTGCTGGTTCCAAGCGATGCCCTCAAAGAAGGGGTACACAAAACCGACAATCACAGCAGTGGCGATCAGCTGGGGCCAGAACTTGGCCCGCTCGGCAATGCCGCCCGAAATGATGGCGGGAATGGCCGCAGCAAAGGTCAGCAAGAAGAAAAACTTGACCAGGTCATAGCCATTTTTGGCCGCCAATTGCTCGGCACCGACAAAGAAGTTCGTGCCGTAGGCCACGCTGTAGCCAACCACAAAATAAACCACGGTGGAGACAGAGAAGTCGACCAAGATCTTGACCAGCGCATTGACCTGGTTCTTTTTGCGAACTGTTCCCAGCTCCAAAAACGCAAAACCGGCGTGCATGGCCAAGACCATGATGCCGCCCAACAATATAAATAGCGCGTCCGCGCCCTGTTTCAGTGCTTCCATAGCCATCTCTCAAGGTTTTTTGAATTGATTTGGTGCATAAAGGGCCTAAAAACCCTTGGCGCACCAAACGAAAGCAAGAAATAGGCCCAAATTGATGCACGACACCCTCATGCCCGAAAGTGGGTCACGTAAGATTCGTTCTTTTATAAACTGTGCAGCGTATTGAAATGGAAGCATTCCTCGTCTCGACCGGCATCGTGGCCTTGGCTGAAATGGGTGACAAAACCCAACTCCTGTCACTGGTTTTGGCCGCCCGCTTCCGCAAGCCTTGGCCCATCGTTCTGGGCATTCTGGTCGCCACACTGGCCAACCATGGTTTGGCGGGTGCAGTGGGCAGCTGGGTCACGACCATGATGGGCCCCGACGTGTTGCGCTGGGTGTTGGGCGCCTCGTTCATCGCCATGGCGGTGTGGATGCTGATCCCCGACAAGCTCGACGACGATGAAGGCGACAGCGCACCGCGCATGGGCGTTTTCTTCACCACCTTGGTGGCCTTCTTTTTGGCCGAAATGGGCGACAAAACCCAGATCGCCACCGTGATGCTGGCGGCGCAATACAACGCCTGGTTTTTGGTCGTGGCAGGCACCACACTGGGCATGATGCTGGCCAACGCCCCAGTGGTGTGGCTTGGCGACGCCATCACCCAGCGCGTGCCTCTGCGACTGGTGCACCTGATATCGGCGGGCATATTTGCCGTGTTGGGCGCTGTGGCCCTGCTGGGCTGGGGCTGATTTATACTTGCATCGCGCCGATTTGCTCCAGCTTGCGGGCGCAGGAACCTCAGGGATTCCAAAATGCAGCTAAAGAGGCCGATCCAACCCGGTACCGCTTCTTGAGTGTTATCGGGTTTTTTCATTTGCACCATGAATTTGATCGCCACGCCCCAGTCGATGACCTTTGAAGCCCCTTTGCCTTTGCAAAGCGGCGCGTCCATCCGTGGCTATTCACTGAGCTACGAAACCTACGGCACGCTCAACGCCGACAAGTCCAATGCGGTACTGATCTGCCACGCCCTGAACGCCTCGCACCATGTGGCGGGCGTGTATGCCGACCAAGCCCACAACGTGGGCTGGTGGGACAACATGATTGGCCCGGGCAAATCACTCGACACCAACCAATTTTTCGTGATCGGGGTGAACAACCTGGGCTCGTGCTTTGGCTCGACAGGCCCCATGCATGTCAACCCCGACACCGGCCGCGTATACGGCGCAGACTTTCCGGTGGTCACCGTGGAAGACTGGGTCAACGCGCAAGCCCGCTTGCTGGATGCATTGGGCATCGAACAGTTGGCCGCCGTGATGGGTGGCAGCTTGGGCGGCATGCAAGCCTTGAGCTGGACACTGCAATACCCCGAGCGCGTCAAGCACGCGGTGGTGGTGGCCAGCGCCCCCAACCTGAACGCCGAAAACATCGCCTTCAACGAAGTGGCCCGCCGCGCCATCGTGACCGATCCAGACTTCCATGAGGGCCACTTTTACGAACACGGCGTGGTGCCCAAGCGCGGCCTGCGCATCGCCCGCATGATCGGCCACATCACGTACCTCAGCGACGACGTGATGAACGAAAAATTTGGCCGTGAACTGCGCGAGGCCGTCACGCACAACGCCACTGGCTACAAATACTCCACGCAAGAAGTGGAGTTTCAGATCGAAAGCTATTTGCGCTACCAAGGCGACAAGTTCAGCGAATACTTTGACGCCAACACCTATTTGCTGATCACCCGCGCACTGGATTACTTTGACCCGGCGCGTGCCTTTGGCGGCGACTTGTCGGCCGCACTGGCCCGTGCCAGCTGCCAGTTCCTGCTGGTCAGCTTCAGCACCGACTGGCGCTTTTCACCCGCCCGCAGCCGCGAAATGGTCAAGGCCCTGCTGGACAACCGCCGTGACGTGAGCTACGCCGAGATCGACGCCCCACACGGGCACGACGCCTTTTTGCTCGACGACGCGCGTTACCTGAATGTGGTGCGCTCCTACTTTGACAACATGGCCAAAGCCCTGAACCAAGGAGGTGCTGCATGAGCGATCCCCTGATCATGCAAGCCATTGCCCGCTTGGTGCCGCATGGCGCCCGCGTGCTCGACCTGGGCTGCGGCGACGGTGCTTTGCTGGCCCATTTGCAACAGCACAATGGCTGCACCGGCTATGGCGTGGAGCTCAGCGATGCCAATGTGCACGCCTGTGTGCAACGCGGCGTCAATGTGCTGCAACTGAACCTGGACGAAGGCCTGAGCCTGTTTGCCGACCAATCGTTTGATGTGGTGCTGCAAATCGACACGCTGCAACACCTGCGCAATGCCGAAACCATGTTGCGCGAAACGGTGCGTGTGGGCCGCGTAGGCATCGTGGCCTTCCCCAATTTTGGGCACTGGTTCAACCGCCTGAGCGTGCTGCAAGGCCGCATGCCCGTGACCAAGCGCCTGCCCTACCAGTGGTACGACACGCCCAACATCCGCGTGGGCACGTTTGCTGACTTTGGTGATCTGGCCCGCAAAAACCATTTGCAAGTGGTGGACGCTTTTGGCCTGCAAAACGGCCATGAAGTTCGGACATTGCCCAACCTGATGGCGGGCACCGCCGTCTACAAATTGCAGCGCAGCTGAACCCCATGACGGGGATGGCCTGTGCGGCCAAATCTCCGGGGTGACGGACTGACAACGCGCGCACCCGCGAACGCGGCGGCTGCCCAGAACGCAAACCTTGATCAACATCAACGCCTGTCGCGTGGCGGGCGTGCCACCGCCTGTGGTTTCGGTGTAGGCTGAAAATCATGGCCACAACAACACCCACAGCCCCGTCCCAAAGCCCGCCCGAGCGAGCATCGCCCTTGTCCTTGCGCCGTGTGGCCATCGACACTTACCGAGAAAACGTGGCCTACCTCAACCGCAACTGCGCCGTGTACCGCGCTGAGGGTTTTCAGGCACTGTCCAAAATACAAGTACGCGCCAATGGGCGGCATGTGCTGGCCACGCTGAATGTGGTGGACGATGACAGCATCGTGGCCTGCGGCGAAGTGGGTTTGTCCGAAGACGCCTTTCAACATTTGGGCATTCCCGACGGACACACCGCGTCGGTCTCGCAAGCCGAACCTCCGGCGTCAATGGAAGCGCTGTTTCGCAAGATCGACGGCGAACGCCTGAACCAGGACGACTTCCATGCCATCGTGCAGGACATCGCAGCGCACCACTATTCCAAGATCGAACTCACGGCGTTTGTGGTGGCCACCAACCGGGGCGAGATGGACCGCGAAGAGGTGTACTTTCTGACCGAAGCCATGGTGGCTGCCGGTCGCCGTCTCGACTGGCGCGAGCCCCTGGTGGTCGACAAACACTGCATCGGCGGCATCCCCGGCAACCGCACGTCGATGCTGGTCATGCCCATCTTGGCGGCCTACGGCATTCTTTGTCCCAAGACCTCATCGCGCGCCATCACCTCGCCCGCAGGCACGGCCGACACCATGGAAGTGCTGGCCGATGTCGAACTGCCGTTTGAAAAACTCTCAGAGATCGTGCGCACCCACCGGGGCTGCCTGGCCTGGGGCAGCACAGCCGATTTGTCTCCGGCCGACGACGTGCTGATCGCGGTCGAAAGGCCGCTGTCGCTGGATTCACCCGCCCAGATGGTGGCCTCTATCCTGTCCAAAAAAATCGCGGCCGGTTCCACCCATCTGGTGCTGGACATTCCTATCGGCCCCACGGCCAAAGTGCGCTCCATGCCCGATGCGCAGCGCCTGCGCAGGTTGTTTGAATACGTGGCCACGCGCATGCACCTGTCTCTCGAAGTGGTCATCACCGATGGACGCCAACCCGTAGGCCAAGGCGTAGGCCCCATGCTGGAGGCCCGCGACGTGATGCGCGTGCTCGAAAACGACCCGCGTGCACCCAACGACCTGCGGCAAAAATCGCTGCGACTGGCCGGGCGTTTGATCGAAGCCAGCCCCGATGTGCGCGGCGGTGACGGCTTTGCCATCGCACGCGACATCCTCGATTCGGGTCGAGCCCTCAGCCGCATGCAAGCCATCATCGCCGCACAAGGCGCACGCCCGTTTGACCACAACCACCCGCCGCTGGGGGCGCTCACACTGGAAATATGTGCACCCACCGACGGCGTGGTGATCGGCATCGACAACCTGCAAATCGCCCGCGTGGCCCGCATGGCCGGAGCCCCCAAAGTACAAAGCGCCGGGGTGGACCTGCTGCACAAACTGGGCGACAGCGTCACGCAAGGCGAGCCGCTGTACCGCGTGCATGCCGCCTACCCGAGCGACCTCGAATTTGCCGCGCAACTGTGCCACAAAGCCAGCGGCTACACACTGGGCCAGGCCGATGAAGTGCCGCGTGTGTTTGTCGAGTTTTGACCGTCAAATTGAAGCGCTGGAGTTGTGATGCCCAAACCCGATACCGCCGATGCCCCCGGTGCCCTGCTGTATTTTGAAGACGAAGCCCCCGCCGCCTTGCGCCTGGCCAATGCCACGGGCCTGGCGCCACACCGGGTGGAAAGCCACCGCTTTCCCGATGGCGAAATCCAGCTGACACTGCCCGCGCACTTGCCGCCGCGTGTGGTGTTGCTGCGCAGCCTGCACCAGCCGGGCGACAAACTGACCGAGCTGCTGCTGGCCGCGCCCACCGCACGCCAGCTGGGCGCACAACACATCAGCCTGGTTGCGCCCTATCTGGCTTACATGCGGCAAGACATGGCGTTCGCCCCAGGCCAGGCGGTCAGCCAACGCATCGTGGGCGCATGGCTGGCCACGCTGTTCGATGCGCTCATCACCGTAGACCCGCACCTGCACCGGGTGGCCACTTTGGCCGAGGCCGTGCCGGCCCGCCAAGCCATCACGCTGAGTGCGGCACCACTGCTCGGCGACTGGATTGCGCAGCACCGCCCCGGCGCATTTTTGCTGGGGCCAGACAGCGAATCAGCGCAATGGGTCACACAAGCCGCTGCCGCCCACGGCCTGCAACATGCGGTGTGCAGCAAAGTGCGCCACGGCGACCACGCCGTGGCCATCACGCTGCCGCCGTGCGATCTGCGCGGCCAAGTCGTGGTGCTGCTGGACGACGTGGCCAGCAGCGGCCACACCCTGGCGACAGCCGCAGCGCTGGCCTTGGCCGCAGGCGCTGCCAGTGTGGACGTGGCCGTCACGCACGCCCTGCTGGCAGGCGATGCGCTGCAACGCATTCACGCAGCAGGTGTGGGCGAGTTCTGGAGCACAGACAGCATTGCGCATGCGAGCAATGTGGTGGGGTTGGCGGCATTGCTGGCGGGGGCGCTCAATGAGATTCAAGTCGGGCATGACGGTGCCCTTCTGTCACACCCGGCTTAACCGGGTGTCCATGCCAGCTTGGCAGTCAGATTGACAAAAAACAGCTCTTTATGAGCAACCGCAACCGGTGCGAGTCTGTCTTTACAGCACCCTCCTCAGGCGCTTTCCCGAGCCTTCCCCAGCGCCTCCCGCAACACCTTCAAATCGCCGATGTGGTTGGCCAACAGCAAGATCAGGCGGGCGTTGAGTGCTTCGCTTTGTTCGTCGCTCAGGCCGTTGTGGGCGTCGATCAGGTGTTCATAAAACTCGTCGCCGGGTGAGAAGTCACGGAAAAATCGGCGGCCAGCTTCGTGGAAGTTGGGGTCTGTTTTCAAAGCGGTGTTCATGTCGGTGCTCATGTCAGTTCTTGCTGCGGGTCAGGCCTGGCCCATGTGGCCACCCACATTGAGACCTGTTGCGCGGGCCAAGGCGGCTTGCACGGCGTTCGCGTTCAGACTGCGCCAGCGGGCCACCACATGCTGGTCGGGGCGCAGCAAATACGTGGTGCCGGGTGTGGCGTCGTAGCGCTTGGCCACCAAGCCTTGGGTGTCAACGATGACGTCCATGCCGGGGATGCTCAGCAAGCGCGGCGCCACGATGAGGATGGTGGGCTTGAGGGGCTGTGCATGCGCGCCCGCGCCTGGACGCGCGCAGTCAGCCTGCACGCCCACATCGGCGAGCTGCGCGAGTTGGGCGAGCGAGGGCAGTGCATCCACAAACCACAAAATCTGAAAGCCCTTGCCCGCTTGGTCGAGCAGCCAGGCATCTTGCCCAGCCACTTGCACCGGCGCGTCGTCCATCGGGGCACCGGGCACCATATTGCCCTCAAAGGCATCGGCATCGGGCGTGTTGAGCACCGAGCCAGTCAAGAACGAGGGCACCGACAAGCGGCCCGAATTCACCAACTTGCGGGCAAACGGGTAATGCTTGGCCAGCGCCAGCACCTGGTTGCGAAAGGTCTTGCTGGTGCGGCTTTTGGGCGTGATGAAGTCGGTCGAGCGGGTCGAGTTCATGATGTTCTCGTCAGCGGCAAACTGGCGATCGTGCGCGTAGGTGTCGAGCAGTTTCTCGCTGGCCTGGCCCTTGATCACCAGCGCCAGTTTCCACATCAGATCGTCCGCATCCTGAAAGCCCGAGTTGGCCCCGCGAGCGCCAAAGGGCGAGACCTGGTGCGCCGCGTCGCCCACAAACAACACGCGGCCATGGCGAAAGTCGGTCATGCGGCGGCACTGGAAGGTGTAGATGCTGACCCACTCCAACTCAAAGGGCCGGTCGTCGCCCAACATGGCTTGCAGGCGCGGAATGACTTTTTCGGGCTTCTTTTCTTCTTCGGGGTCGGCGTCCCAGCCAAGCTGAAAATCAATGCGCCAAACGTTGTTGCTTTGCTTGTGCAGCAGCACGCTTTGGTTGGGGTGAAAAGGCGGGTCAAACCAAAACCAGCGCTCAGCGGGGTAGTCGGCTTTCATGATCACGTCGGCGATCAAAAAGCGGTCTTGGAACACGCGGCCTTCGATGTCAAGCCCCAAGTGGCGGCGCACCGGGCTGCGTGCGCCGTCGGCCACCACCAGCCAGTCGGCTTCGATGTCAAACGTGCCATCGGGCGTTTCGACCGTGAGGGTAGCGTGGTCAGCAGACGGCGTGACGGCGGTCACCTTGTGTTGCCAACGGATGTCGGCACCCAGCGCCAAGGCCCGGGCAATCAGCATCTCTTCAACGTGGTACTGCTGCAAATTGATCATGCCCGGGCGCTTGTGGCCTGCGTCGGGCACCAAATTGAACTGATAGACCTCGGCTTCTTCCAGAAAGGTGCGCCCAATGTTCCAGCTCACGCCCATGTCGCAGGCTTGCTCGGCAATGCCCAAACGGTCCAGGATTTCAAGCGAGCGCTTGGCATAGCAAACAGCACGCGAGCCCACCGAGACGGTTTTGTCGTCGTCCAGAACCAGCACATCCAGGCCCTGCAGTCGGGCATCGATGGCCGCCGCCAAGCCCACTGGCCCGGCACCGATCACGATCAGCGCTTTGCGCTGGGGCGGGGTCGACATCAAGTCGGCAGGCCCTTTATAGGGATAAATCGGGTTGACGTAAGCACCCATGTGAAGAGCTCCAGAATGGTCAAAAGCACCTCTCGGTGCGACAGGCCGTAATTTACTATAGATAAATCAGTTTACCTATCCGTAATTTTAATGGGCCGGGTTTCACCCACACCAAGGGCCTGAATCGGGTCGACAGCCAGGGGCACGAAGTCAGGCTATGCTCGGGACTTGTCTTTTTGTATGACAAGCTCATGACTCAAAACTTCACCCCCGTGACCAGCGGTGCCCGCCTGTCGGACCAAGTGGCCGAGCAACTGGCCACCGAGATCAAACAAGGCCGCCTCATGCCGGGCGACAAACTGCCCACAGAGGCCCGTTTGGTCGAGCAGTTTCAAGTCAGCCGTACGGTGGTGCGCGAAGCGGTGTCGCGCCTCAAGTCCTTGGGCTTGGTCGACTCGCGCCAGGGCAGCGGGGTGTTTGTCAACCAAAAACTGCCCTTCGCGCCGCTCAACTTCGAGGCTCGCCATGCGGCCTCGCAAGAAGCGGTGATTCAAATGGTCGAGGTGCGCCGGGCACTGGAAGCCGAAGTGGCCGCATTGGCCGCCCAGCGGCGCAACGCCCGTGACATTCGCGCCATTCAACAAGCCGTCAAAGCGCTGGACACTGCCGTGAAAGCGGGAGGCAACGGCGTGGCCGAAGACGTGAAGTTTCACCGGGCCATTGCCGACGCCACACGCAACCCGTTTTTGATCCAGACGCTGGAATACCTGGGCCAGTTTTTGCACGGGGCCACGCAAGTGACGCGGGCCAACGAAGCCCGACGCATCGACTTTGCTGTCGAAGTGCAAACCGAGCACCACGCCATCTTGCAAGCGGTGGAGGCAGGCGACGCAGAAGCCGCCCGGCAAGCAGCGGCCACACACATGGGCAACGCCATT
>JAGNWH010000120.1:0-6018 GCA_017986055.1 Limnohabitans sp.
CCTTGCCGGAAATTGGGCATGAAAAAACCGCCGAGGTTTGCACCTGGGCGGTTTAGTTTTCGCGGACAGCGCACCCGTTTCAAACGGCAGCGAGGACAAAACCTCGCCGGGCTGTTGATCTGGTGGAGCGGATCAGGCTGCGGCGAGAGCCAAAGTCTTGACTTTGGCGCTCAGGCGGCTCTTGTCACGAGCAGCCTTGTTTTTGTGGAAGATGCCCTTGTCGGCAATGATGTCCACCACGGTTTGCATTTTGGCAAACAACTCTGTGGCTTTGGTCTTGTCGCCAGCTGCAACGGCTTTTTCGACGTTTTTCACAGCAGTGCGGTATTTGGAGCGCAGCGAAGAATTCGCAGCGTTGATTTTGACGTCTTGGCGGACGCGTTTACGGCCGGAAGCAAGACGGGGGTTTTTCTTTTTTGGTTTAGCGGATGCCATATATAAGTTCTTTCAATGTCTGAGGATGATGTCCGGCGAACCCGGCATTCTAGCAGACGCATGGCCATTTGCGGGCAGTTGGCCCACTCAACCCGAAAGTGACCCCTTGCAAGGCCGCTACACTCGCCCACTGTGAGCCTCCTCCGTTCTGCCTCTGTTGTGTCGATTTTCACCCTGGCCTCCCGGGTCACGGGGCTCGTGCGCGAGTTGCTGATCGCCTCGGCTTTCGGGGCCAGTGCTTTGACCGATGCCTTCAATGTGGCTTTTCGGATTCCGAATTTGTTCCGTCGCCTGTTTGCCGAAGGGGCCTTCAGTCAGGCTTTTGTGCCTGTTTTGGCGGCCAACCGAGCCCAGCATGGTGACGAAGCCACCAAAGAAGTGATCGACAGCGTGGCCACAGCCTTGGCTTGGTCGGTTTTGGTGCTGTCGGTTTTAGGGGTGATGGCCTCGCCCTGGCTGGTCTGGGCATTGGCCAGTGGTTTGCAACAAGACCCCCGGGGCTATGCCTCGGCCGTCAACATGACGCGCTGGATGTTTCCTTACATCGCCTTCATGTCGATGGTGGCCTTGTCGGCTGGAATTTTGAACACCTGGAAACGCTTTGCTGTGCCAGCCGCTACGCCAGTTCTGTTGAACGTGAGCGTGATTGCAGCAGCCTGGCTTTTGTCGCCTTGGCTAGCCCGGCAAGGGTTTGAAGCCATCTATGCGCTGCCTGCGGGCGTCATGGTGGGTGGCTTTTTGCAACTGGCTGTGCAAATTCCGGCATTGCATCGTCTGGGTTTGTTGCCCCGGTTGGGTATGGGCCCCGCTGCTGTCAAAAAAGCCTGGACCAACCCGGCCACCCGCAACATCTTGCGCCTCATGGCACCGGCTTTGCTGGGCGTGGGCGTGGCCCAGATTTCCTTGCTCATCAACACGCAGATTGCTTCGCACCTGGCTCCGGGCAGTGTCAGTTGGCTGACCTATGCCGACCGACTGATGGAGTTCCCGACGGCCATGCTGGGCGTGGCGTTGGGTGTGGTGCTGATGCCGCAACTGGCCGCAGCCAAAGCCACAGGCGACAGCGAGCGCTACGCCGCCATGCTTGATTGGGGTTTGCGTCTGGTGGTGTTGTTGACCTTGCCCTGTGCGGCAGCTTTGCTGGTGTTCTCGCAACCGCTGGTGTCGGTGCTTTACCACTACGGCGCGTTCACTGACCGCGATGTCCAGCAGACCACTTTGGCCTTGACCGGCTATGGCGTGGGTTTGCTGGGTCTGGTGGCCATCAAGGTGCTGGCCCCTGGTTATTACGCCAGCCAGGACATCCGCACCCCGGTGCGCATTGCGGTGGTGGTGCTGGTGCTGACGCAAGTGTTCAACCTGCTGTTGGTGCCCTACTTGGCCCATGCCGGGCTGGCGTTGTCGATAGGTTTGGGGGCTTTGGTGAATGCGCTTTGGCTGTTGGTCGGCTTGTTGCGCCGGGGTAGCTACAAGCCGCAAGCCGGGTGGCTGCGCTTTGTGTTGCAGGTGCTGTTGGCCACGGGCTTGCTCACAGGTCTGCTGGGATACGCCGCGCACCACCTGCCTTGGGTGGCCATGCGCCAAGACGCTTGGCAGCGCATCGGGTGGATGGTCTTGACCCTGTTTGCATCTGCGCTTTTGTATTTTGGTGTTTTGTGGGTGACCGGCTTGCGGCTGAAGGCCTTTTTGAAGCGTTGAAGGCGCAGATTCATGAACCTCAACTTCGCCACACCGTCGCCTCTAGATTACTTTGCCAGTTTGGTGCAAAGCGATGCTGACTTTCCTGTGTTGGAGGCCGCTGCCAGTTTGGCTCAGGACGAGGAGCCCGCGCTGGATGTGCAGCAGGTGTTGGACGATGTGGCCCGTCTGCTTAAAAGAATCACAGCCCGTGTGCCCAACGATGCCGACGACCTGACGCGTTTGGCCATCTTGACCCAAGTGTTTTACAAAGAAATGGGTTTTGGCGTCAATGCCAACGATTACTACGCCCCAGAAAACAGTTATCTGAACGAAGTCTTGCGCACCCGGCGTGGTTTGCCGATTTCACTGGCCGTGATCTGGTTGGAGTTGGCCCAAGGCTTGGGTCTGCACGCGCAGGGCGTTTCGTTTCCGGGCCATTTTTTGGTCAAAGTCACGCTGCAAGGCGGCTTGGTGGTGCTGGACCCGTTGACAGGTGAGTCTTTGGGCATTGACAACCTGGCCGAACGCCTAGGGCCTTATCGCAGCGCAGAAGACAAGTCTTCTGCCGCTGATCTGGACGATGGCGAGACCCCCATGGGCCTGTATTTGCAGCCCTGTCCATCGCGTGATTTGCTGGCCCGCATGCTGCGCAACCTCAAAGAGGTTTTCCGTTCTCAACAAGACTGGCCACGCATGCTGAATGTGTTGGACAGGCTGGTCGTGCTCTTGCCTGCAATTTGGGCTGAGCGGCGTGACCGGGGCTTGGTGTTGGCCGAACTGGGCCGCAAGCACGAAGCTTTGCAAGACCTGCAGATGTATTTGCAAGCCGAGCCTTTGGCCCCAGATCAGGATGCGTTGAGAGACCGCATCAGCGAGCTCTCAAGCACCTGAGTTGTTGCCCTCTCAGGCCACCACGACCTGAGCGCCGCTGCCTTGAGGCGCGATTTGGCCGATGACGTACACCTGCTCACCCGCTGTACGCAAGGTTTGGGCGCAGGTTTCGGCGTCAGCAGCATCCACCACCACCACCATGCCGATGCCATTGTTGAAAGTGCGGTTCATCTCGGTGTCGTCGATGCCCGCTGTTTGTTGCAACCAGGCAAACAGTTCGGTCTGAGGCCAGCTGCCCTTTTGCAGGTGAGCGGCCAGGCCTTCGGGCAGCACACGGGGAATGTTTTCGAGCAAGCCGCCACCGGTGATGTGGGCCAGCGCCTTGATGCCCGAAGACGACTCGGGGTTCGTGGGATGGGCCGCCAACGCGGCCAATACGTTCAACACGTACAGGCGGGTTGGCTCCATCAAGGCTTGCTTGAAGGGCTTGCCATCCAACGTGGCCGGGGTGTTGCTGCCTGCGCGCTCGATGCACTTGCGCACCAAGCTAAAGCCGTTGGAGTGCACGCCGCTCGAAGCCAGCCCCAGCACCACGTCGCCTGCCTTGACGTTTTGGCCCGTGAGGATTTTTGATTTTTCGACCGCACCGACCGCAAAACCGGCCAGGTCGTATTCGCCAGCAGGGTACATGCCGGGCATCTCTGCCGTTTCGCCGCCGATCAAGGCGCAGCCTGACAGCTCGCAGCCTTTGGCAATGCCGCCCACCACCGCAGCGGCGGTGTCCACATCCAGCTTGCCGCAGGCAAAGTAGTCGAGGAAAAACAAGGGCTCGGCCCCTTGCACCAGCACGTCGTTCACGCTCATGGCCACCAGGTCGATGCCCACGGTGTCGTGCATATTCCATTCAAAGGCCAACTTGAGCTTGGTGCCCACACCATCGGTGCCGCTCACCAGCACGGGTTCTTGGTAGCGCTTGGGCACTTCAAACAGGGCGCCAAAACCGCCGATGCCCGCCAGCACGCCTTCGCGCATGGTTTTTTTGGCCAAAGGCTTGATGCGCTCGACCAAGGCGTCGCCCGCAACGATGTCGACACCGGCGTCTTTGTAGGAAAGTGGAGTTTGACTCATGGTTTTGGCCCGAAAGGGGCAGTAAATAAGGAACGGGGGGCCAATAAACGGGCTGGCAGACTAAAATCAGCGCTTATTTTAAGGGTTGACCCTGACCGATTTGGACAGCCCGCCGCAAAAGACGAGACCCCCTTGCAAGCACCCCTTCCATTTTTGATGACCCGTCTGGCCGCTTGGCTGGGGGTGGCCTTGGTCGTGGCCCTGGTTTTTTGGTTGCTGGCACCGGTCTTGGCCCCCTTTGTGGTTGCCGCCGTCATGGCCTATGTCTTGCACCCCTTGGTCCTCCGGCTGGAGGGCTTTTCAAAAGGCCGTTTGCCCCGAGCCCTGGCTGTTGTGTTGGTCGAAGCCTTGGCCATTTTGGCGCTGCTGGGCATCTTGTTGCTGTTGGTGCCCATCTTGGTCAGAGAGTGGCCCTTGCTGCAACAGCAACTGCCCGTCTTGTTGGACCGTTTGGGCGACGCCATTAACCCCTTGTTGACGCAGTTGGGTTTGAATGTGTCGCTTGATTTGCGTGACTTAAAAACCCAATTGGTGGCATATCTGAGTGCCAACCGCGAAGACTGGTGGGCACCGCTGATGTCTTCGCTCAAGCTTGGCGGCAGCGCGGCCTTGGCATTGATGGGCTACGCCGTGCTGGTGCCTGTGGCACTGTTCTATCTGCTGCATGACTGGACACGCCTGGTGAGCAGCGTGACCGAGTTGGTGCCGCCCGCCTGGCGTGCCACGTTTGACAGCTTCATGCAGGAAAGCGACTCTGTGCTGGGTGAATACCTGCGTGGGCAATTGGGGGTCATGCTGGCATTGGCGGTGTTTTACGCCGTGGGCTTGCGGCTGTTTGGTTTGGATTTGGCCCTGCCGATCGGCGTGTTCACGGGCTTGGCCGTGTTTGTGCCCTATCTGGGTTTTGGTTTGGGTTTGGTGCTGGCTTTGTTGGCGGGCCTGCTGCAATTTGCATCTGCCCAAGCGCTGGTCATGGTGGCCGTGGTGTTTGGCTTGGGTCAGCTGATCGAGAGTTTTGTGCTCACGCCCCGCCTGGTGGGTGAGCGCATTGGGCTGCACCCCTTGGCCGTCATTTTGGCCTTGATGGCCTTTGGTCAGGTGTTGGGCTTTGTGGGTGTCTTGATCGCGTTACCCGCCAGCGCTGTGTTGCTGGTGGCTCTGCGCCGCCTGCGCGTGCGTTATCTGCAAAGTGATCTGTACCAAAAAAGTGGTTCAGTGGATGCGGGTCCGGGGCCTGACTCGGCATGAAGCAACTGGCTTTGGACATCGGTCTGGCATCTACACCCACGCTGGACAATTTTTTCGCAGGGCCCAACGAGGCCGCAGTGGCGCACCTGCGTTTGTGGACCGCCTCCAACAGCCGTTCACCCGTGCCCAGTTACCTCTGGGGCGAGAGCGGTTCGGGGAAAACCCATTTGTTGCACGCGGTTCACCATGCCTTGAAAGAGCAGGGTGCGCAAGTGGGTTGGCTCGATGCGCACACGCTGAACCCGCCCGAATTCAACGACGACTGGACGGCGGTGCTGATGGACGATGTGCATTTGTACAACACCGAACAGCAGCACACGGCGTTCAACTGGTTTGTGAATGCACTGACACCCCGTACAGGCTTGCCGCGTTGGGTGTTGGCTGCAGGCGCTTTGCCGCCAGCCGATCTGAAGCTGCGCGACGATCTGCGTTCGCGCCTCGGCTGGGGCCACATCGACGCCCTTCAGGTGCTGGATGAACCCGAGCGCCGGGCCGTGTTGCGCCAAGAAGCCGATGCCCGAGGCCTGTTTTTGAGCGATGACGTCATGTCTTACATGCTCAATCGCTTTTCGCGTGATCTGGGCAGTTTGATGCAATTGCTCGACAACCTTGACCAATACGCCTTGCAAACGCAGCGCGCCCTGACCATTCCCTTGGTGCGCGCCATGCTGGAGAACGAATGAAACTCGCCTTGTT
>JAGNWH010000121.1:0-5982 GCA_017986055.1 Limnohabitans sp.
GGCAGGCGGATCGACACGCAAAGGCCATGGGGCTGAACGGCATCGAGCTGCACCTCGCCATGGTGGCGCTCCACGATTTCCTTGACGATGGCCAGGCCCAGGCCGCAACCTTGGCCCACATCGCTGGCCCGCACAAAACGCCCGAACACGCGTTCGCGATCGGCCGGGGACAGGCCCGGCCCGGTGTCCGAGACTTGCAACAAGGCCTGTGGCGTGGCGCTGGCCCAGTCGGCCATCACCCGCACGGTGACCTGGCTGCCGGCTCCGGCGTAATGCAGCGCGTTGTCGATCAGGTTGGTCAGTGACTCGCGCACCAGCAGCTCGTTGGCTTCGATCCAAACCGGCACCGTGGCGCTGTCGTCCAGGCCCAAATCAATCTGGGCACGCAGCGCACGCGGCACCCACTCGGCCGTCAGTGTTTGGGCCAGGCGTTGCAGGTCAAAGCGTTTGCGGTCTTGCGCCATCACCGATTCGGGCTCGGCCCGTGCCAGCGTCAGCAGCTGGTTGACCAGGTGGGCGCTGCGGGTGGCGCTGTCGTGCACGCGCTGCAGGCGGGCTCGCAGTTCGGGGTCAGAGGTCGATTGCAGGGCGATTTCGGTCTGGCTTTTGAGGCCCGCCAAAGGCGTGCGCAGCTGGTGTGCCGCATCGCCAATGAAGCGCTTTTGCGTGGCCACGGTGTTTTGCACGGCGGCCAGCAAGGTGTTGATGGCCGTGGCCAGCGACCACAACTCGCGCGGGGCCGAGGCCAGTTGCAAGGGGGCCAGGTCGGTCGGGGCGCGGCCTTCGACCTGTTGGCGCAAACGGGCCAAGGGCGACAAGCCTGCGCGAATGCCCAGCCACACGATCAGCGTCATCAACAGCACCAGGCTGGACATGGGCAGCAACATGTCCACCAAAATGCGTTGGGCCAATTCTTCGCGGTTGGCGCTGCTGCGGGCCACTTGCACCAGCATGGTTTGTGGGGCGTTGACTTCGTCGCCAAAGCGCAGGTACAAGGCCACCAGTCGCAGGGGCTGGCCCGTGGTCGCGTTCAGCGCAGCGCGGCCCTGCATCGGCATGGTGCCGTCGTAAAAATAAGGGGTATTCAGTGCGGGCTCGACGGGCGCTGCATCCTGTGTGGGCAAGACCGGGGCCGGCAAAGACTGGTTGCCCAAAATGAACTGACCCGGCGGCGAGCTGACCATGTAGAGCAGTTTGTCGGCCGGGTCGGCCTCGAGCACATCTTGCGCGGCACGCGGAAAGTCGATCAGCAAACCGTTGCCAATGGGTTTGAGCTGCCGTGCCAGCGAGCGGCTGGCTTGCAACAAGCTGGCGTCGATCGCCTGGTTGGCGTAACCCGCTGCAAATCGGTAGGTGGCCACACCGCCCGCCATCCACAACACCAGTTGGGGCAGCAACAGCCACAGCAGCAGCTGGCGAGCCAGCGAGACGCCCGCTTGCCCCGCATGGGTCGAGGGTTCATTGGCCTTGGCGGTCATGCGCGATGGCTCAGCATGTGGGGCGGTCTGTCACGCTTGGGCTTCCAGCAAGTAGCCCAGGCCGCGCACCGTGCGAATGACCAGCCCCGCATCTTCCAGCTTGCGGCGCAAGCGGTGAATGTAGACCTCGATCGAGTTGCCGCCACCGGTTTCGCCGCCCTCGTCGCTCCAGGCCTGGTTGATCTGTTCTTTGGTGACCACTTTGTCGCGCTGGTTGACCAGCAGTTCCAGCAGCGTCCATTCGCGGCCGCTCAGCTCCAGTGGCTCGCCACCCACCAATGCGCGGCGTGATGTGGCATCCAGCGAGAGGCGACCAAAGGGGGCTGAGGCGCTGGCCGGTTGCGTGCGCCGCAGCAGGGCTTGCAGGCGGGCCAGCAGCTCGGGAAAGTCAAAGGGTTTTGTCACGTAGTCGTCCGCGCCAGCTTGCAGACCGGCCACCCGGTCGTCCAGCGCATCGCGGGCCGACAGCAGCAGCACGGGCAAGGTGGGGTGGGTTTGGCGGACATGCTGCAACACGGCCAAGCCGTCCATCATGGGCAAACCGATGTCCAGCACGGCGATGTCGAAATGCTGCTTTTGGAGCAGATAGTCGGCCACGGCCCCGTTGGGGGCGTGTTCCACCTCAAAACCAGCGCCGCCCAGTTGGGTGGTCAGGGCGTCGGCGAGCATGGCATCGTCTTCGGCAAGCAGCAATTTCATGCCCGAAGCTTAATGGATTGTTCAGTCTTTGGCCTTCAAATCGGCAAATTCGGGCTTAGGGTTTAACCTGATGTTAATTAATTAACGGAATATTAATATTCGATCCGTCGAGGTTCATGTGGCTATTTCGCCGCCTCGCACATCCACTCAGGTCCTCAGTGGCCCTTACAAGGAGACTCTCTTGAAATCTGCTCAATTGTTCCAACGTTCGATTCTCGCCACCGCCGCAGTGCTGGCCTTTGCCGCCCATGCTGGCGAAGTCGAAGTGCTGCATTACTGGACCAGCGGCGGCGAAGCCAAATCGGCCGCAGCCCTGAAAGCCACTTTGCAAGCCAAAGGCCATGTCTGGAAAGACTTCGCCGTGGCCGGTGGCGGTGGTGACAACGCCATGACCGTGCTCAAGTCGCGCGTGGTTTCGGGCAATGCCCCAGCCGCTGCACAAATCAAAGGCCCTGCTTTGCAAGAGTGGGCTGGTGAAGGCGTGTTGGCCAACATCGACGATGTGGCCAAGGCCGAGAAGTGGGACAGCCTGCTGCCCCCCGTGGTCGCCAACGTCATGAAATACAAGGGCAACTACATTGCCGCCCCTGTGAACGTGCACCGCGTGAACTGGCTGTGGGCCAGCAACGCCGCGTTCAAGAAGGCCGGCGCCAAAGTGCCGACCAACTGGGACGAGTTCTTTGTGGCCGCTGAAGCCCTGAAAAAAGCCGGCATCATCCCCGTGGCGCACGGTGGTCAAAACTGGCAAGACTTCACCACCTTCGAGAGCGTGGCTCTGGGTGTTGGCGGTGCCGATTTCTACAAAAAAGCTTTGGTGCAATTGGACCAAGCTACTTTGACCGGCGCGACCATGACCAAGGTGCTCGACACCTTCAAGAAGGTCAAGACCTACACCGACAAAAACGCACCTGGCCGTGACTGGAACCTGGCCACTGCCATGGTCATCAAGGGCGAAGCCGGTATGCAGTTGATGGGTGACTGGGCCAAAGGCGAATTCGTCGCTGCTGGCAAAAAGCCAGGCGCTGACTTCACCTGCGCAGCAGCACCGGGCACCGCCAAGTCCTTCACTTTCAACGTGGACTCTTTTGCCATGTTCAAGCTGAAAAACGAAGCCAACAGCCAGGCCCAAAAAGACTTGGCGACCGCCATCATGTCGACCGATTTCCAAGAAGTGTTCAACCTGAACAAGGGCTCTATCCCTGTTCGTCTGAACATGAACCTGGCCAAGTTTGACGACTGCGCCAAGCTCAGCGCCAACGACTTCGTGGCCACGGCCAAAAACGGTGGCCTGGTGCCATCGGTCGCCCACGGCATGGCCATCGGTTCGGCCACTTCGGGTGCGATCCAGGACGCCGTCAGCCAGTTCTGGAACGACGACAAGATGAGCAGCAAAGACGCTCAGGCCAAGATCGCTTCGGCAGCCAAGGTCAAGTAAGTCTTTGAGCCACCTTTAAGGTGGCTAGAACAAACCCTTGGGGTTTGTTGTCTCTTTTGCCACCGGGCTGCAGGTCACAAGCTTGCAGCCCGCGTCGGCCTCTGATTGGATCACCCATGTCTGCATCATCCCCCCAGCAAGCTGCGTGGCTACCCAAGCTGGTCATTGCACCCAGCTTTGTGGTGTCTCTGCTGTTCATTTATGGCCTGATGGCCTGGAACGGCTACCTGTCCATGTCCGCCTCGCGGATCTTGCCCAACTACGAATTTGTCGGCCTGCAGCACTACGCTGCCCTGATGGAAAGCGATCGCTTTCAAGTGGCCATGACCAATATGGCCGTGTTTGGCGTTTTGTTCATTGGCGGTGCCATGGCACTGGGCGTGTTGCTGGCCATCCTGCTGGACCAAAAGGTGCGCGGCGAAGGCGTTTTGCGCACCATTTATTTGTACCCGATGGCGATTTCTTTCATCGTCACCGGTACCGCCTGGAAGTGGATTTTGAACCCCGGCCTCGGGCTTGAACACCTGATGCGCAGCTGGGGTTTCACCAGCTTCAGCTTTGACTGGCTGGTGCAGCAAGACATGGCCATTTATTGCGTTGTCATTGCAGGTGTGTGGCAAAGCGCGGGCTTTGTCATGGCACTGTTTTTGGCCGCGCTGCGCGGCATCGACGACTCGATCATCAAAGCCGCCCAAGTGGACGGCGCGAGCTTGCCGACCATTTACTGGCGCATCATTTTGCCCAGCTTGGGGCCGGTGTTTTTCAGCACCTTGCTGGTGGTGTCGCACTTGGCCATCAAGAGCTTTGACTTGGTGATGGCCTTGACTGCGGGCGGCCCTGGTTATGCCACTGACTTGCCCGCCACCTTCATGTATGCCACCGCATTCACACGCGGCCAGATTGGCGTGGGCGCGGCCAGCGCCACCGTGATGCTGGCCACCGTGGCCGCCATCGTGGTGCCTTACCTTTATTCTGAATTGCGAGGCAAACGATGAACCGCCTGAACTTTCATCGCCTGATCCTGTGGAGCATGTTGCTGTTGTTTGCGGCCTGGTTTCTGGTGCCCTTGTATGTGATGCTGACCACGTCGTTGAAAGACGCAGAACAGCTGCGCGCCGGCAATCTGCTGAGCCTGCCCACCGCCCCCACGCTGGACGCATGGTTCAAGGCCTGGGGCAGTGCCTGTACGGGGGTGCAGTGCGAGGGCTTGAAGCCCTTTTTCTGGAACTCGATGGTCATGGTCGTGCCTGCGGTGCTGTTGTCCACCCTGATCGGCTCGCTCAACGGCTATGTCTTGAGCAAGTGGAAATTTCGCGGCAGTGAAACCCTGTTTGCCTTCATGCTGTTTGGCGTGTTCATGCCCATGCAAGTGGTGCTGCTGCCCATGAGCCAAGTGCTGGGTTGGTTGGGCGTGGCCAGCTCGATCTGGGGCCTGATGTTGGTGCACGTCGTGGCGGGCATTCCATCGACTACGCTGTTCTTTCGCAACTACTACATCGGCCTGCCGGATGAATTGATCAAGGCCGCGCAGCTGGATGGCGCGGGTTTCTGGATGATCTTTCGCCGCATTGTGCTGCCACTGTCTTTGCCGATTTTGGTGGTCACGCTGATCTGGCAGTTCACCAACATTTGGAACGACTTTTTGTACGGCGTGGTGTTCTCGGGTGCCGACAGCAAACCGATCACCGTTGGTTTGAACAACTTGGCCAACACCTCAAGCGCCGTCAAGGAATACAACGTGGACATGGCCGCCGCGCTGATCGCGGCATTGCCCACCCTGTTTGTGTACGTGGTGGCTGGTAAATATTTTGTGCGCGGCCTGACGGCTGGCGCAGTCAAGGGGTAAATCATGGGCGCACTCGCCATTCGCAACATCCACAAGACCTACAACGAGACGGTCCACATCCTCAAGGGCATCGACCTCGAAATCGAAGCCGGCGAATTTTTGATCTTGGTTGGCCCGTCCGGCTGCGGTAAATCGACCTTGTTGTCGATGATCGCTGGCCTGGACCACCCCACCAGCGGCAGCATCCACATTGGTGACCGCGATGTGACGAACTTGCCCAGCAAGGACCGCGACATCGCCATGGTGTTCCAGAGCTACGCGCTCTACCCCAATATGACGGTGGCGCAAAACATCGCCTTTGGCCTGGAGATCCGCAAGGTGCCCAAGGCCGAGCGCAAAGCGGCTGTCGACCGCGTGTCGGCCATGCTGCAAATCGGGCACCTGCTCGATCGCAAGCCGGGCCAACTGTCGGGCGGCCAGCGTCAGCGCGTGGCGATGGGCCGTGCTTTGGCGCGTGACCCCAAGCTGTTCTTGTTTGACGAACCGCTGTCCAACCTCGACGCCAAGCTGCGCGTGGAAATGCG
>JAGNWH010000027.1:0-20604 GCA_017986055.1 Limnohabitans sp.
TGGTAGGGCGTCACGGACTTGAACCGTGGACCAAAGGATTCTGGTTTGTGTGACTTTCGCCACTCCCTGGACTATGCCTTCATCGTAGCTTTCGCCTTAGACGGGCGCCGTCTAGTCTCTACACCTTCACAGTGATTTCTCACTGCGCTTGGCTCGGCATTGGCGTATGCATCGCTGCACTTAGCTTTCACCGAATTTGACGCCATTCACGCGAGGAGTTTCCTGCCTCGGTGCACAATTTTTATGAGTCCTCTGCTCTAACCAACTGAGCTAACGCCCCACTACAGATGCTGATTGTAGTCGGGCCACACGGCCATTTATTTAGACTGGCTCAACGCGTTGCTGACCAAGCGCGAGGTGATGTTGACGATCTGAATCATTCGGTCGTAGGGCATGCGGGTCGGGCCGATCACGCCCAGGGTGCCCACAATCTGGCCATCCACCTCATAAGGGGAGCTGACGACCGACAGTTCCTGCATGGGCACGATCTGGCTCTCGCCGCCTATATAAATACGCACACCCTCGGCCTGGCTGGACACATCCAACAAGCGCATGAGCTGGGTTTTTTGCTCAAAAAGATCAAACGCCCTGCGCAAATGCCCCATGTCACTGGAAAAGTCGCTCACCGACAACAAGTTGCGCTCGCCCGCGATGACCACTTCGTTTTGGTCTTCGGCCAAAGCCTCGGTGCTGACCTTGACGGCCGCCTGCATGAGCGTGGCGATTTCGCTTTGCAAACTGACCAGTTCTTGCTGCACCCGGCTGCGCACTTGCTCAATGGCCATGCCGGCGTAGTGCGAGTTGAGGAAATTCGAAGTTTCCAGCAGCTGACTTTGGGAGTAGTCCGTCTCCGTCAACAAGATCCTGTTTTGAACATCGCCTTCAGGGGAAACAATGATCACCAACAAACGGCGCTCGGACAATCGCAGAAACTCGATGTGACGAAACACAGACGGTCTGCGCGGCGTCATGACCACGCCCACAAAGTGGGACAAGTTCGACAGCAAATTGGCTGCGCTGGCAATCACCCTTTGCGGTTGGTCTGGCGTCAGCGCCGGAGTCTCCAGACCATCGCGCTGAACCGTGAGCATGGTGTCCACAAACAGCCGGTAACCTCGGCTGGTCGGAATGCGCCCGGCAGAGGTGTGCGGGCTGGCAATCAGACCCAGCTCCTCCAGGTCCGACATGACGTTTCGGATGGTGGCGGGCGACAAGTCCAGGCCCGAGGCTTTGGAGAGCGTGCGCGAGCCCACGGGTTGGCCGTCCGCGATATAGCGTTCAACCAGCGCTTTGAGCAATAACTTGGCACGATCATCTAGCATCCGGTCATTTTAATGATGTAATTTGCGGATGAGATCCAAATTCCGTCACGTTGCGCTCTTTGGCAAGTACCACACCACCGCCCACGGTGGGGGGCTTGAGAGTTCGCGACGTGTTCTGGACGATGTGGCCCAGTTCCTGACACGCCAAGGTTGCGATGTGGTGCTGGACAAAGAGACCGCCCTGCACACCGGCCTGAACCAATACCCCATGCTGGAGATGGCCGAGATCGGCAAGCAGTGCGATTTGGGTTTGGTGATTGGCGGCGACGGCACCATGCTGGGCATTGGTCGCCAGATGGCCCGCTACGCCCTGCCCCTGATCGGCATCAACCAGGGGCGTCTCGGCTTCATCACGGACATCCCGATTCAAAGCTACCAAGATGTGCTGCAGCCCATGCTGCAAGGCAATTACCAGACCGAAGACCGCAGCTTGTTGCAAGCTCACGTCATGCGTGACCAGCGCAGCGTGTTCAGCGCTTTGGCCATGAACGACGTGGTCGTCAACCGAGGCGGCACCTCCGGCATGGTGGAGCTGCGCGTCGAAGTCGATGGCCGCTTTGTGGCCACCCAGCGTGCTGACGGCCTGATCATCGCCACGCCCACGGGCTCCACCGCTTATTCACTGTCGGTGGGCGGCCCATTGATGCACCCGTCCATTGGTGGCTGGGTCATGGCCCCCATCGCACCGCACACCTTGTCTAACCGCCCGATCGTGTTGCCAGAATCGTCAGAGATCAGCATCGAAATCGTGGCTGGGCGCTACGTCAGCGCCAACTTTGACATGCAATCCCTGGCCGAACTGATGCTGGGTGACCGCATCACGGTGCAACGATCCGAGCACAAAGTGCGCTTTTTGCACCCCGCAGGCTGGAACTACTTTGACACCTTGCGCAAAAAAATGCACTGGAACGAGGGCGTTTAAGCCGTGGCACTGACGCACATCACCCTGCGCGACTTTGTGATCGTGCACGAACTCGAACTCGATCTGGACAGCGGCTTCAGCGTGCTGACCGGCGAAACCGGTGCTGGCAAATCCATCTTGATTGACGCTCTGCAACTGGCCTTGGGTGCCCGCGCCGAATCGGGTGTGGTGCGCGAAGGCGCCAACCGCTGCGAAGTCTGCGCCGAATTCGAGCCCACGCACGCCATCCAAGCTTGGCTCGAAGCCGCCGGTTTTGATGCCAACGCCGAATTGCTGCTGCGCCGCACGGTGGACACCTCGGGCAAAAGCCGCGCCTGGATCAATGGCAGCCCGGCCACCGCCACACAATTGCGTGAACTGGGCGAACAACTGCTGGACATCCATGGCCAACACGCCTGGCAAAGCCTGACCCGACCCGACGCGGTGCGTGGCCTGCTCGACGCCTATGCGGGCACCGATATCCGACCACTCAAAGCCGCGTGGCAAGTTTGGCGACAAGCCCAACAAGCCCTGGCCGAAGCCCAGCAAGCGCAAAGCACATTGGTCAACGAACGCGAACGGCTGGCCTGGCAAATTGGTGAACTGGAAAAACTCAATCCCCAAGCGGGCGAATGGCAAGACCTGAGCGCACAGCACAGCCGCTTGGCCAACGCGCAGGCCTTGATCGACGGGGCCAACCAAGCCACCCTTTTGCTCGAAGGCGATGACGAGGGCGGCGCGTTGCGCCAGTTGTCACGCGCCATTCAAACCCTGCAGTCGCTGGGGCAATTTGAGCCTGAGTTCCATGCGCTGGCCGACCTGCTGACCTCGGCCCAAGCCCAAGCCGAAGACGTGGCACACAGCCTGCACAGCTACTTGCGCAAAACCGACCTTGACCCAGCACACCTGGCCCAACTCGACGAACGCATGGGCCAGTGGTTGTCGCTGGCTCGCCGCTACAAAAAAACACCCGACGAATTGCCTCTGACACGCCAATCGTGGCGTCAAGAATTGGCCCAACTCGATGCCGCGGCCGATCTGAACAGCCTACAAAAAGCCGAACAAGCCGCACAAACAGCCTGCATGAAAGAAGCCAAAGCGGTCTCTCGCCAACGCCAACAGGCGGCCAAGCCACTGGCCCAAGCCGTCAGCAGTGCCATGCAACAACTGGGCATGCAAGGCGGCCGCTTTGAAGTGCAACTGCAGGCGCTGGATGCGCCTGCGCAGCATGGCCTCGAAGAAGTCAGCTTTTTGGTCGCCGGGCACGAAGGCAGCACACCCCGCCCGGTGGGCAAAGTGGCCTCTGGCGGTGAACTCTCTCGCATCGCGCTGGCCATTGCGGTCACCACCAGCGAACTGGGCGAGGCCGGCACCCTGATTTTTGACGAAGTCGACTCGGGTGTGGGTGGCGCTGTGGCTGAAACCGTGGGCCGCCTGATGAAACAGCTGGGTGTGCACCGCCAAGTGTTGGCCGTCACTCACCTGCCCCAGGTAGCCGCCTGTGCTGACCACCATTTGCTGGTCAGCAAAGCTGCTGCCCATGGACAAGTCAGCAGCCAGGTGCGGGCTGTCGAAAGCGAAGAGCGCGTGAGCGAAATCGCCCGCATGCTGGGTGGCGAAAAGCTGTCGGCCACCACCTTGGCCCACGCCAGAGAAATGCTGGGCGATGCCCCTTTGAAATCCACGGGCCGAAAAGCCACACACAACTGAGCATGGACATCATCTTGATCACCGGCATGTCCGGCTCCGGCAAATCGGTCGCCTTGCACGCGCTCGAAGACGCTGGTTACTACTGCGTCGACAACCTGCCACCCGAGTTGTTGATCCCCTTTGTCAAACTCGAAGAGCAGCAAAAAGAGCAACGCTTGGCCATTGCCATCGATGTGCGCAGTGCCAACTCATTGCACCTGATGCCCGAGCAAATGGCCCTGCTGCGCGACATGGGCATGACGGTTAAATCTGTGTTTTTGGACGCCACCTCTGACACCTTGCAGCGCCGCTATTCAGAAACGCGCCGCAAACACCCCTTGTCGGGCGGCAGCAAGCCCCAAAGTGACAAAGCGCTTTTTGAAACCATCGAGTTCGAACGTGAATTGCTGGCCGACTTGCGCGAACGCGCGCACGTCATTGACACCAGTTTGCTGCGCTCTGCTCAACTGCAAACCTACATCAAAACCCTGGTCAGCGCCCCCTTGGCCCAGCTGACGCTGGTGTTTGAATCCTTTGCTTTCAAGCGCGGCATTCCCACCGATGCAGACTATGTATTTGACGTGCGCATGCTGCCCAATCCGCATTACGAAAGCGCATTGAAACCCTTGACCGGACGTGATGAGCCTGTGCAGGCTTACCTGCGCCAGTCAGAAGAATTCGTCCAAATGCAGCTGCAGATTGAAGGCTTTCTCAAGCAATGGATTCCTGCCATTGAGCGCGATCACCGCAGCTATGTCACGGTGGCCATCGGTTGCACCGGGGGCCAACACCGCTCGGTCTTCATGGTCGAGCAATTGGCAAACAACTTTGGAGCCCGCTGGCTCACACTCAAACGGCATCGCGAACTTGACGCCATCTGACGTCGTTCGTTTTGGAGGTCGAGGCCAAAGCCAAGGACCTGCCGTGAATCAGGCCATCAACAAGGTCCTGATCGGGGCAGGCAAGCCCATATTGGGCCACATCGCAGCATCCACCCACTGACCGTCGCAGGCCGGTAAATGTTGAACGCTGCCCGTCATCCGAACGGGGTGCAAATAAAGATCACGGTGGGTCAACACATGCTTCCACGGCTCAATGTAGTTCGTACCATGCCCTTGCACCCAAGCCGCCAGCAATTCATCTTCTGAATCAAATACTGGCAAACTGAATAAGCCCGCCCAGATGCCTTTGTCGGGCCGTTTTTGCAGCCAAACCTGACCCTGTGCATTGACCGCCCACAGCAACCACAAAGTGGCGCTGGAGCGCTTGAGTTTGCGGGTCTTGACGGGATAAGCCAGAGGCTCACCCTGCGCTTTGGCCTGGCACAAACCGCTGACCGGGCACGCTTCGCACTGCACCTTGCGCGGCAAACAAACGGTGGCACCCAAATCCATCAGGGCCTGGGTATAGCGCGGCATGTCGGCTGGTTTTTCTGGCAAAAGTTCTTGCGCCAGAGCCCACAAAGCCCTTTCATTTTTGAGCACAGCCAAGTCATCGCCATAGCCCAGCACGCGGGTCAGCACGCGTTTGACATTGCCGTCCAAAATAGCTGCACGCTCCTGAAAGCAAAAAGCCGCAATCGCGGCAGCGGTGGAGCGGCCAATGCCCGGCAGGGTTTGCAGGTCTTCGGCACGGCGGGGAAACGCCCCGCCAAAGCGCCCCATCACCTCTTGCGCACACTTGTGCAAATTGCGCGCGCGGCTGTAATACCCCAAGCCACTCCACAGCGCCAACACATCGTCTTGTGGCGCAGCAGCCAAAGCAGTCACATCAGGAAAACGTGTCAAGAACCGGGGGAAGTAGTCGAGCACGGTCGTCACCTGGGTCTGCTGCAACATGATCTCGGACAACCAGACGCGGTAAGGGTCTTGGGTGTTTTGCCACGGCAAGCTTTGGCGGCCGTGCTGGCGCTGCCAATCCACCATGAGACGGGCAAAACCTTCGGGCAAATCTTGGAGTGGACGCATCAAGGTTTCTGGCATACGGGGCAATAAAAAGTAGTGCGTTGGCCTTGCAGCATGGACCGGATCGGGGTGCCACAGACACGGCAAGGCTCACCCGCACGGCCGTACACGGCCGCCTCGAGCTGAAAGTAGCCGGTACGGCCTTCGGCGCTGACAAAATCTTTGAGTGAACTGCCGCCCTGTTCTACCGCGCGGGTCAGCACCTGAACAATGGCGGCATGCAACTTGGCCACACGCGGCCTGGACAAACGCGCCGCCTTGGTGGTCGGCCGGATACCGGCCATGAACAAAGCTTCTGAGGCATAAATATTGCCCACACCCACCACCACATCGCCCGCCAACAGCACCTGCTTGATGGCGGACTGGCGCTTTTTCAGGGCGTCGGCAAAGGCGGCGACATCAAATTGGCCATTCAACGGCTCCACCCCCAGCCGCCCCAGCAACTTCTGCGCTTCGGGGGATGCCTCTGAGGGAGCCCAGACCACCGCACCAAAACGGCGCGGGTCATGCAAGCGCAACACCCCCCTGTCGGTGACCAGATCCATGTGGTCATGCGGCCCGGCTTCGGGCTGAGTGGGCGCGAAATTCAAGCTGCCCGACATGCCCAGGTGCACCAACAACAAACCCTGATCCAGATCGAGCAACAGGTATTTGCCGCGTCGGCGAACACCCAGCACCTGCTGCCCCACTAAGCCTTGAGGTGATAGCCCCAAGGGCCAGCGCAGGGGTTTGCCCATGTGCAAAGCCAAAATTTTGGCGGAGGCTATCCGGTCCGCAAAACTGCGACGGGTCACTTCAACTTCGGGGAGTTCAGGCATGCGAAGGGTTAGGCGCCGAAGAGGGCAATCTGCCCTGGACGCACTTGATTAAAAGGTGGCTGGATTATGATGGCCGACATGAAATTCTGGTTTCGACTTGCTGTCTTGTCCTCGTGCGTCGTCGGTGCTTGGGCGCAGCCTGCAGCACCCCAAGCAGAGGCTCCGCCCCCACAGTCGGCCCTCGACGCCGTCCTGTTTTACCAAATTTTGCTGGGTGAGTTGAATGCCCGCCAAGGCTCGCCAGGCAGTGGTTTTTCCATCCTGCTCGACGCCGCCCGTAAAACCCGCGACCCGGCCTTGTTCCAACGCGCCGTCGACATGGCACTGCAAGCCCGCTCCGGCGATGCCGCGTTGCAAGCGGCACAGAGCTGGAAAAGAGAAATCCCCACCGCGATTGAAGCCAACCGCTATGTGCTTCAAATTTTGCTTGCCTTGAACCGCATCGAAGAAGCCGGCAAAGCCCTCGCTGTATCGATTCATGAACTACCTCTCGACGAGCAGCCGGGTGCCATTGCCTCAGTGCCGCGTTTGTTTGGTGTGGTGCAAGACAAGCAGTTGGCCTCTGACGTGGTCGAAAAAGCTTTGACCCAAGCGCTCAACCATCCCCGAACGTCTGCATCTGCGTGGACAACTGTGGGCCGCATGCGGCGCGACGCAGGTCAAATTAGCCGCGCGGTCGATGCCGCCACCAAAGGGCACGCAGCAGATCCCAAGGCCACAGGCCCATTGGTACTGGCCCTGAGTTTGATGGTCAGCGCCAACAGCAGCCTCAAACCGATGGTCGACGCGGCCATGAAAACCGATGTCGTGCCTGAATTGCGCTTGGGCTATGCCAGGACCTTGCTCACCCTGCAGCTTTCTGCAGAGGCCGTTGGGCAACTGATGCAACTCAACGCCAAACACCCCGATTTCGCAGAAGGCTGGCTGATTCATGGCCTGGTGTTGCAGGAAAACGGCCAGCTGCCCGAGGCAGAAAGACGCCTCGAAAAGTATGTGGACCTGATCGCCAACAGCAAAACACCAGAACACCAAGCCGGACTGGCCGAAGCGTTGATGGCGCTGGCGCAAATCGCTCAAAAAAATGGACAACTGGAACGAGCCAACCAATGGCTGGCTCGAATGCCTGCTGGCGCAGACCCCATCAAATTGGCCAGCCGACAAGCCGACCTGCTGGCCCAACAAGGTCGCTTGGACGAAGCACGACGCGTGCTGGCACAGATCAAACCTGCCAACGCAGAACAAGCCCGACGCAAGGTTTTGACCCAATCGTTCTGGCTGCGTGAACACCGCGAAGCCCAAGCCGCTTACACACTGGTCAAAGCGGCGCTGGACAACAAACCCGATGACACCGAGTTGCTGTCCGAGTTGGCCCTGATTTGCGAAAAGCTCAAACGCGTTGACGAGATGGAAGCCCTGCTGCGCCAACTCATGGCCAAAGCCCCCCAAGACGCCCACGCATTCAATGCACTGGGTTACTCGCTGGCGGACCGGAATATTCGCCTGGACGAGGCACAACAGTTGATCGAAAAAGCCGTGCAATTGTCTCCTCAGGACGCCTACATTCAAGACAGCCTGGGTTGGGTCACATTCCGTCAGGGCAAGCACAAAGAGGCTTTGGCTATTTTGCAGGCGGCCTACAAATCCAGGCCCGATGCCGAGATTGCAGCCCACTTGGGCGAAGTACTCTGGACCACAGGCCAAACCCGTGAAGCTGGCACCATCTGGCGCGAAGGCCTGCTGCTCAAAGCCGACAACGAAACCCTGGTTGAAACTCTCAAACGCTTCAACTTCAAACCATGAAGCGAGACGCGGCACAGCGGCGAGCATGGTTGAGCGTGTGTGGTTTGGGCATGCTGGCTTTGGCAGGCTGCGCCACCCCGCGTCCCCAAGCCACTGACACCACGACGTTCTGGTCCGGGCGTCTGGCGCTGCAACTGCTCAGCACGCCACCGCAGAGTTGGAGCGCCAGTTTTGAACTGCAAGGCTCAGCCGAACAAGGCCAAATGACTTTGCTCAGCCCCATCGGAACCACCTTGGCACGCCTCAGCTGGACGCCCCACGCCGCCTGGCTAGAACAAGGCCAAGACAAGACCGAAAGCAGCAACCTGCAAAGCCTGAGCCAACGTCTGACTGGCACAGACTTGCCCATTGCCGCTCTGTTTGAATGGCTGGAGGGCAAAGCCGCCGATGTGCCCGGCTGGCAAGTGGACTTTTCCGCACACCCCGAAGGCCGTTTGACCGCACGCAGAAGCACCCCTGCGCCCGAAGCTGTTTTGCGCATCCTGCTCGACCGCTGACCAGACACGCCCAGACGCTGACGATAATCTTGCCCATGAAACAGCTGCACGACGTGCCTGCACCGGCCAAACTCAATTTGTTTTTACACATCACAGGCCAACGCCCTGATGGCTATCACCTGCTTCAATCGGTGTTCATGCTCATTGATTGGTGCGACACCCTGCACTTCGAAAAACGCTCAGACGGTGCCATCAGTCGCGAAGACCTGACCATCGCTCTGCCTGCCGACGACCTGATCACCCGCGCCGCCAGACTGCTGCAACGGCACACGGGCTGCACAGAGGGCGTACACATCGCCGTCGAAAAACAGATTCCGGCCCAAGCTGGCATGGGCGGCGGGTCTTCTGACGCAGCCACATGCCTGCTGGCACTCAACCAGTTGTGGGAATTGAAGCTGGGCCTGCCCACGCTCGAAAAACTGGGGCTGCAACTGGGTGCGGACGTGCCTTTTTTCTTGCGTGGACACAACGCTTGGGTAGAGGGCGTGGGCGAGCAAATCACCCCGATTTCCTTGCCTCCGGCGCAGTTTTGGGTGCTCAAACCCGACTCAGGTGTCGAGACTTCTCAAATTTTTACGCACCCAGAGCTTGAACGCGCCACAAAGCCTGCTATAATTTCGGTCTTCGCTGCAGCGCCATATGACTTCGGTCACAATGATCTGCAACCTGTTGCTCAAGCAATCTGTCCTGATGTTTCTAAGGCACTTCAAGTGCTTTCTAAAGCAGGCATGAACAGCAAGATGACAGGTTCTGGCAGTGCAGTGTTCGCACATTGCACAACAGGCATGACGCCGAGTCCGGTCCCAGACCACTGGCAAATGCGCAAATGCAGCAATATGGAAGTTCACCCTTTATTGGGCTGGGCATCCAGCGAAAGTTGATCGGTAGATCGCTGTTTCAGCGGTCAACCCGTGTAGGGGAGTCGCCAAGTTGGTTAAGGCACTGGATTTTGATTCCAGCATGCGAAGGTTCGAGTCCTTCTTCCCCTGCCAAATACGTTCATTCGTACAGGCCCTTTTTTCTGATCGCTGGAATGCACATGCAGCCTGCTTCACTCCCCCCCGAATACATGCTGTTCACCGGCAACGCCAATCCTGTTTTGGCGGCCGAAATTGCCCGTTGCTTGGGCACACAGCTCGGCGCTGTCGATGTGGGTCGTTTCTCTGACGGTGAAGTCACCGTCGAGCTCAAACAAAACGTCCGCGCTCGCGAAGTTTTTGTGGTTCAGTCCACCTGCGCGCCAACCAACGAAAACCTGATGGAACTGCTGATCATGGTCGACGCGCTCAAACGCGCTTCGGCAGGTCGCATCAGTGCCGTCATTCCTTACTTTGGTTACGCCCGTCAAGACCGCCGCCCACGCTCTACCCGCGTGCCGATCTCGGCCAAAGTGGTCGCGAACATGTTGCAAGCCGTTGGCGTTGACCGCGTCCTGACCATGGACTTGCACGCCGACCAGATTCAGGGCTTCTTTGACATCCCGGTCGACAACATTTATGCGTCGCCTGTTTTGTTGGGCGACCTGCGCCAGCAAAATTACGACGACCTGATCGTCGTGTCACCAGACGTGGGTGGCGTGGTGCGAGCACGCGCCTTGGCCAAACAACTTGGCTGCGACTTGGCCATCATCGACAAGCGTCGTCCGAAAGCCAACGTCAGTGAAGTCATGCACGTGATCGGCGAGATCGACGGTCGCAACTGCGTGATCATGGATGACATGATCGACACGGCAGGCACCTTGGTCAAAGCAGCCGAAGTGCTGAAAGAACGCGGCGCCAAAAAAGTCTACGCTTATTGCACCCACCCGATTTTCTCGGGTCCGGCCATCGACCGCATCGCCAAGGGCGAAGCCCTCGATGAAGTCGTGGTCACCAACACCATCCCGTTGTCGGCAGAAGCCGCAGCGTGTGCCAAGATTCGCCAACTCTCCGTGGCTCCGCTGATCGCCGAAACGATCAACCGGATTGCGCACGGTGAGTCGGTGATGAGCCTGTTCTCCGATCCAAGCTGATCGGAAAGAGGCCAACAGCGGCCAGCCGTCCTTGTGGACTGGCTGGCTTTTTTGAGTCAGGGTCGCACTGGTCGCGGTGGACCCTAGAAGGAGAAATGTATGAAATTTGTCGCTTTTGAGCGCTCCAAGCAGGGCACGGGTGCGAGCCGCCGTCTCCGCAATTCCGGTCGCACACCTGGTATCGTTTACGGTTCCACAACGGCCCCCCAACTCATCGAGCTGGACCACAACGCTTTGTGGCACGCCCTGAAAAAAGAAGCTTTCCACGCTTCGATTCTCGAGATGGAATTCGACGGCAAGTCCACCCAGGTTTTGCTGCGTGACTACCAGATGCACCCCTACAAGCAGTTGGTGCAACACATCGACTTCCAGCGCGTCGATGCCAACACCACTTTGCACATGAAAGTGCCATTGCACTTCAGCGGCGAAGAAGAGTCTGAAGCCTTCAAGACCGACAAGTGCACGATCAACCACGTCGTGACCGAAATCGAAGTCGCTTGCTTGCCCGCCAACCTGCCTGAGTTCATTGCTGTGAGCTTGACTGGCCTGACCAAAGGCGTGTCGCTGCACCTGAATGACATCACTTTGCCCGCTGGCTGCAAGCCTGTGACCCACGGCAAGAAAAACCCAGTCTTGGTGACTGCGGTGGCTCCTGTGGAAGAAGTTGTGGCAGCCCCTGTGGCCGCTGCACCTGCAGACGCCAAAGGCAAGGGCAAAGGCAAGAAGTAATCTTCTCGTCTTTGGCTGAAACGCCTTCCTGCAAAAGGCCCGCACTGCGGGCCTTTTGCTTTGGTGCCCCGGCACTCATGCCGGCTCACCGAGTGCCAAGGATAATCACGCACCATGATCAAACTCTTAGTCGGCCTGGGCAACCCGGGCAACGAATACGAAGACACCCGCCACAACGCCGGTTTTTGGTGGATTGATGCGGTCGCGCGCGAGCTCAAAGTGTCATTGGTGCCCGAGCGCAGTTACCACGGTCTGATGGCACGCACCACCGTTAACGGCCAAACGGTGTGGTTGCTCGAACCCCAGACCTTCATGAACCTGTCGGGTAAATCGGTCAGTGCCTTGGCCCGGTTCTTCAAGATTCAGCCACAAGAAATACTGGTGGCCCACGACGAACTGGACATTGTTCCGGGTGAAGCCAAGCTCAAACTGGGTGGCAGCCACGCCGGGCACAACGGCCTGCGTGACATTCATGCGCAACTGGGCACCGCAGACTATTGGCGTTTGCGCATTGGTGTGGGCCATCCGGGCGACAAGGCCGAAGTGGTCAGTTGGGTCCTCAAAAAGCCGATGCTGGAGCACCGAAAAGCCATCGAAGACAGCATCCATCGCTCAGTCAAGGCTTTGCCGCTGTTGCTGGCTGGCGAAATGGAAAAGGCCATGGTTCAAATTCACACCAGCAAGCCCCCTCGACCCAAACCGCCAAGACCCGTCAAAGCACCTGCCGCAGAGGAAGGCGCACCCGAGTGATTCGGGCGGCATGGGTCACAAAACGCTCGGCCTAATCAAGCACGAAGCCCGCAGTTCACTGACCCTGCAAGCGCCGGTATTTGGCCCACAGAGATTCCTGGTTTTCAACATGCTGCGGGTTGACCGGGATGCAAGCCACTGGACAGACCTGCACGCATTGGGGCTCATCGAAATGGCCAACGCATTCAGTGCACTTGGACGGGTCGATTTCATAAATCTCTTCGCCCAGATAAATGGCCTGGTTCGGGCACTCGGGCTCACACACATCGCAGTTGATGCATTCATCGGTGATCATCAGTGCCATGCAACAAGCTCCACACAGGTAAGCGTCAAATTCATGGCCCGATTATCGGCCACCCACAACACCCCGAGGACCGGCAGGGCTGCTCAGGTCGGCAGGCCTTTGCTTAGGGGCAAGATTCATCCGGCGTCAAACGCCTAAAATAAGATGCAGGAACCCCATCATGAACGCTGACCTGCACTGCCACTCCGTTGTCTCTGACGGCACCCTCACCCCCGAAGCCCTGGCCGAACGCGCCAAAACCAATGGCGTTGAACTGTGGGCACTGACCGACCACGACGAAGTGGGTGGGCAGGACCGCGCACTGGCCGCAGCGCGCTCACAAGGTCTGCCTTACCTGACAGGTACAGAAATTTCGGTCACATTTGCCAACCAGACCGTGCACATCGTGGGCTTGGGCTTTGACGCACATAACACGGCCCTGGTTGAAGGTTTGCACCGCACCCGAGGTGGCCGCAGCGAACGCGCCCAAGAAATGTCAGACGGCCTGGCCAAGGTCGGCATCCTGAATGCCTACGAAGGCGCGCTGAAATATGTGGGCAACCCCGAACTGATTTCACGCACCCACTTTGCCAGGCATCTGGTGGAAACCGCCGTGTGCAGCGACACCTCTGAGGTGTTTCGCAAATACCTGACCGAAGGCAAACCCGGCTACGTGCCCCACCGCTGGGCGCGTCTGCAAGAAGCGGTGCAATGGATCACCGATGCCGGCGGCATTGCCGTGATTGCCCACCCGGCACGCTACGGTTTCACGCCCAACGAAGAGTACGCGCTGTTCAGCGAATTCAAGGCCCACGGCGGACGTGGTGTGGAAGTCATCACCGGCAGCCACTCGTCGCAAGAAGCCGTGCGTTACGCGGAAACCGCCCTCGAATTTGACCTTGCAGCCTCTCGCGGCAGTGACTTTCACAGCCCCACTGAAAGCCGAATCGACCTGGGCACCCTGCCCCTCTTGCCGGGCCAACTGACCCCGGTCTGGCAACTGCTGGCCGACCGCATCCAGTGAGCCAAGCGCACGCCCGCCATACGCTTCACGGCATCGGCTTTGCTGTCCTGGCCACTGCGTGCTTTGCCACGCTGGACACCACCACTCGGCACATCAGTGCGGGTTTTTCTGTTTTGGTGGCCCTTTGGTTTCGCTACGCCATCCAGGCACTCATCACCACCGCCGTGGTCTGGCCAGGCCGTGGCCGCAGTGTGCTGCTGACCCAACACCCCCGTTTCCAGCTGGCGCGTGGTCTGTTGCTGTTTGCCTGCAGCATCCTGGCTTTTTACAGCCTCAAGTACATGCCGGTCGGCGAATTCACATCCATCGCGCTTTTGGCCCCACTGGTCATCACCTTGCTGGCAGCCTGGATGCTGAAGGAGAAAATTCGCCCGTTGCGCTGGCTCTTGGTGGCTGGCGGATTTGTGGGCACGTTGGTCATCATTCGGCCCGGCAGCCACCACTTTGACTGGACCGTGATCTTGCCGCTGATGCTGGTGGCCACCAATGCGGGCTTTCAGATCCTGACCAGCAAGATGACCCAAACCGAAGACCCGATCACCATGCACTTTTACACAGGCTGGATCGGCACCATCTTGTCCTCATTGATCCTGCCGTTTGTCTGGGAAATGCCGCATGACTGGACGGTTTGGCTGCAACTGCTGTTGATGGGTGTGTTGGCCTCAATCGGGCATTTCTTGCTGATCCTGGCCTATGGCCGAGCACCGGCTGCCACGCTCACACCCTATATGTACGCGCAAATTGGTTTTGCCGTGATGGGTGGCTGGCTCGTCTTTGACCACCTGCCAGACCAATGGACCATCGTAGGCATGGGCTTGGTGGCGCTTTGCGGAGCCTTGGGTGCGTGGCTCACAGTGCGCGAAACCCGCATCGCCATCCAGCCACCAGAATCCTGATCTGAGGTTCGAGCACACCGCCCGCACATTCCCTACCCCTGACCGCAAGACCCTATGGCCCAGTTTTTTACTGTTCACCCCGAAAACCCGCAAGCCCGGCTGCTCAAGCAAGCCGTGCAACTGCTCAACCAAGGCAACGTTTTGGCGGTGCCCACCGACTCCAGCTATGCGCTGGTCTGCCATCTGGACGACAAAAATGCCGCAGACCAATTGCGCCGCATTCGAGGCGTTGACGACAAACACCACCTGACGCTGCTGTGCCGAGACCTGAGCGAGCTGGCCAACTACGCCCGAGTGGACAACCAGCAGTTTCGCGCCATCAAACAAGCCACACCCGGGCCTTTCACCTTCATTCTGGAAGCCACCAAAGAAGTGCCGCGCCGGGTCAGCCACCCCCAGCGCAAGACCATAGGCCTGCGTGTGCCCGATCACACAGTGCTTCAAGCGCTGCTGGCCCTGCACGCTGCGCCGCTGTTGGCAGCCACACTCATCATGCCCGGCGAAGACCTGCCACTGAACGACCCCGAAGAGATTCGTGAACGCCTGGAGCACCATGTAGGCGCAGTCATTGATGCTGGCGCCTGCTCGCTGGAGCCCACCACCGTGATCGACATGAGTGGCGACGAAACCCAAGTGCTGCGGCGCGGCCAAGGTGATCCAGCGCTCTTGGGCCTTTAAAGCCAGGTCTGAGACAATCAAGGGGTGAACATGTCTGAACTCATCCAAACCGTCCTCATTTATGCCCTGCCAGTGATCTTTGCGATCACCCTGCATGAGGCCGCTCACGGTTATGCCGCGCAGCGTCTGGGCGACAACACCGCGGCCATGATGGGGCGTGTCACGCTCAACCCATTGCCCCACATCGACCCCATGGGCACCATCTTGCTGCCCCTGCTGCTGTACTTCAGCACCGGAGGTGCTTTTTTGTTTGGCTACGCCAAACCCGTTCCCGTGCGCTTTGACCAACTGCGGCACCCCAAACGCGACATGGTCTGGGTGGCACTGGCGGGGCCAGCATCTAATTTGCTGCAAGCCCTGCTTTGGGGCGCATTGCTCTACGTGCTGGCGGGCAGCGGCATGACCGAACGCTTCTTTCTTGAAATGTGCAAAGCCGGCATGCTGACCAACGTGGTCATGTTCGCCTTCAACCTGTTTCCACTGCCCCCGCTCGATGGCGGCCGCATTCTGGTGGGCTTGCTGCCATGGCGGCAGGCTGTGCTGTTCTCCCGGGTCGAGCCTTGGGGCTTTTTCATCGTCATGGCGCTGGTCATCACGGGCGTCATCAGCGCCTGGTGGATGCAACCCTTGATGGGCGTCACCTTTGACTTGCTCAAGCTGACGCTCAGCCCACTCGCCGCCCTGCTGCGCTGATTTTTTTCGAATTCCTTTTTTCCATGACCTCCAAGCCCCGTATCCGCGTCCTCACCGGCATCACCACCACTGGCACGCCCCACCTGGGCAACTATGTGGGTGCCATCCGCCCCACCGTGCAAGCCAGCCGGGACAGCCAGACCGATGGTTTTTACTTTCTGGCCGACTACCATGCACTCATCAAGTGCGATGAGCCCGCGCGCATTCAGCGCTCGACACTCGAGATCGCCGCCAGCTGGATCGCCTCAGGCCTAGACCCTGAAAAAGTCACTTTTTATCGCCAATCCGACATCCCCGAGATTCCCGAACTCACCTGGTTTTTGACCTGCGTGACCGGCAAAGGCGTGCTCAACCGCGCACACGCCTACAAAGCAGCTGTCGACAAGAACAACGCCGCTGGCCATGACCCGGACAGCGACGTGAGCGCCGGCCTGTTCATGTACCCGGTGCTGATGGGTGCTGACATTTTGATGTTCAAGGCCCACAAAGTACCGGTTGGCCGCGACCAGATCCAGCACATCGAGATGGCACGCGACATGGCCTCCAGCTTCAACCACCTGTACGGCGAACACTTTGTGCTGCCCGAAGCCGTGATCGAAGAATCCGTGGCCCTGTTGCCCGGCCTGGATGGCCGCAAAATGAGCAAGAGCTACGACAACACCATCCCACTGTTTGCCCCTGCCGCTCAAATGCGCAAGCAAATTGCCGGCATCGTGACCGACTCCAAAGCCCCGGGCGAACCCAAAACCACAGAAGGTTCTGCGCTGTTCCAGATTTACCAGGCCTTTGCCAATGCCGAAGAAACCGCCGCCATGGCCCAAGCCTATGCCGACGGTATTGCTTGGGGCGACGCCAAGCAAATGCTGTTTGAGCGCATCGACCGCGAAATCGCGCCCATGCGTGAGCAGTACCAGGCACTGATCAACAACCCGGCCCAAATGGACAAAATTTTGTTGGCCGGCGCCGACAAAGCCCGGCAACTGGCCACACCCTTCATGCGCGAAGTGCGTCATGCGGTCGGCTTGCGCGCCCTGTCATCGGGCACCGCCACGCCAGCGGCCAAAGAAGCCAAAACCACCGCACCCAGTTTCAAGCAATACCGCGAAAAAGACGGACAGTTCTACTTCAAACTGGTCGATGCGCAAGGCTTGCTGATCTTGCAAAGCAAGGGCTTTGCCTCGCCCAAAGAAGTGGGCCAGACCATTGCCCGCTTGCAAACAGACGGCATTGCCAGCTTGCCGGATTTGAACCACGTACTGGTCCCATTGACGCCAGATAAAGAACCTTTGCTGGCTCAGGCGCTGGAATATTTATCAAACTCAACAAAAAACATTTAAATAATTTTTTACACATTTGCCGGTTTGTATTGCCAAAAACCACAAACCAGTGTATCCTTAAACTTTAAGCCTAATGCAGAGATCTAAAACATGACTGTATACGTCATCGATGACCACCCCTTGATGCGCGATGCGCTGACCATGCTCGTGCACCGTGTCAAGCCAGGACTGAAAATCATCCCGATCCATAAATTGAACGTGGTTGAATCCACGGTCGAAAAAAATGGTGCCCCAGAACTCTTCTGCCTTGACTTGCAACTGCCAGACACATTGGGCATGTCAGGTGTTCAGGTTCTGAAAGCCAAATTTCCAAATGTGCCGTTGGCCGTCGTCACCAGCGCGAGCGCCAGTGAGTTTGAAGCACGCTGCCTTGAGGCGGGTGCCAACGCTTTCATCGAAAAATCCAACAGCCCGACGCAAATCATTGCAGCCTTGCGCAGTTTGCTGATCACGGAAGAAGAAGAGGCCAGTGAAGACGCCGCACCTGCAGGCCCGACCAAACTGTCCAAGCGCCAAAAGCAATTGATCTTGATGCTGGACCAAGGTTTGTCCAACCGCGAAATTGCCGAAAAACTCGACATCAGCGAGCACACAGTCAAGGTGCACTTCTGGCGCCTGTTTCGCCGCTTGGGCGTCAACAGCCGTACACAAGCGCTGCACTTTGCACGCACCAACGGCTGGTTGGGCATTTAAAGCAAAACAGGCACCTTTTGTGCCTGTTTTTTCTGACAACCGGCACATCTGTGCCGGTTTTGCATTGCGACTGCGATTGCCCGAATCGAGCGCCGGACTTGTGACAGTCAGGACCGCACAGCTCAGTTCTTTTTCTTGTTGATGATGTCGGGCGTCACTGCGTCCAGCACATTCACAGTCGTCTTCACACCATAGACCACAGCAGAGCCCGCTGCATCGGCGATGGCCAATACCGTGCAGCCTGAAAGGCCCACGGCCAGAACGGCGCAAGACAAGAACACAAACAGAGATTTCATGGTGAAAAGGTAAAAGTTTTTAAAAAGCATTGGCCCGCATGAAAGGCCATGCAGGCCATAAAAAAACCCCGCACTGGCAAACCAATGCGGGGTTTTTAACTGGCGGAGGAGGAGGGATTCGAACCCTCGGTAGTGTTGCCACTACGCCTGATTTCGAGTCAGGTACATTCGACCACTCTGCCACCCCTCCTGAGTATTTGTCGAAGCCGTGATTCTAGCAGAGCGTTTCAAGGCTTTTTGGGCACCATCACAGCCGCGTTGCGCGGGGCCATGGTCATCGACACCACACTGCCAGCCAACATACCGCCATCGACCATCTCGAACGTGGCTGTTCGCTCTTGCCGCGTCATGACCATGAAGCTATTTTTGCCTCGCACCGCCGACACCACGGTCCAGCCTTGTGCGGGATAGGTCTCAAGGAAGAACCGGTAGGCCCCATCAAAATCGCGCCCCACATCGAACACAACACGGCCCACCCAGTTGTCTCCGGCGCCAATGATCAAGGACTGCTCAGCACGAATCATGGCGCCAGGCGGCAAAGGCAACTGCCCCAGCAACTGCAAAGGATTTTGAACTTTGCCATCGGCACCCACACCTACAGCAGGCGTGTTGTTCGTACTGGCACAGCCGATCAAACCTGCGCCCGCCAAAATCGCCACCAAGAGTGTTCCCAAACAACGATGAAAGGTCTTCATTCAAACACTCCGGGTGAAAATAAGAAGGTCAAGCACTGAGCAAGGCCACACCACCCATGTAAGGGCGCAGTGCCTCGGGCACTGTAACCGAGCCATCGGCATTCTGGTAATTTTCGAGCACGGCCACCAGTGCACGGCCCACCGCCAAGCCCGAACCATTCAAGGTGTGCACCAGTTCGTTTTTACCTTGCGCGTTCTTGAAACGCGCCTGCAAGCGCCGCGCCTGAAAGGCTTCACAGTTGGACACCGAACTGATCTCACGGTAGGTGTTTTGTGCAGGCACCCACACTTCGAGATCATAGGTTTTGCTCGCGCCAAAACCCATGTCGCCCGTGCACAAGCTCATCACGCGGTAAGGCAAGCCCAGCTTTTGCAAGATCGCCTCGGCGTGACCGGTCATGGCTTCGAGGGCTTCATAGCTTTTCTCGGGGTGCACGATCTGCACCATCTCGACTTTGTCAAACTGGTGCTGGCGGATCAGGCCACGGGTATCGCGTCCGGCACTGCCCGCTTCAGACCTGAAGCACGGCGTGTGCGCGGTCAACTTGATCGGCAAATCGGCCTCTGACAGCACCTCGTCACGCACGACGTTGGTCAGCGTGACTTCGGATGTGGGGATCAGGTACAGCGCCTGGTTTTCTTCGCTGCCATCCTGACCGCCCTTGTTGGCAGCAAACAAATCGGCTTCAAACTTGGGCAACTGGCCTGTGCCGCGCAGCGTGTCGCCGTTCACGATGTAAGGCGTATAGCACTCGGTGTAACCATGCTCGTTGGTCTGCACATCCAGCATGAACTGAGCCAACGCACGATGCAGGCGGGCCATAGGTCCGCGCATGAACGTGAAACGCGAACCCGTCAACTTGGTGCCGGTAGCAAAGTCCAGACCCAGCTTTTCACCAATGTCCACATGGTCCTTGACCTCGAAGTCAAAGCTCGGCACCGTGCCCCAGCGACGCACCTCAACGTTGCCATGCTCATCGGCCCCCACAGGCACCGACTCGTGCGGCAAATTGGGCACCGCCAGCAACAGGGTTTGCAATTCGGACTGAATGACCTCCAGGCGCTGGGCCGAAGCGTCTAGCTCTTCCTTGATGGCACCCACCTGGGCCATCACGGCATCGGCCTCAGCGTGCTGGCCTTTGCCCTTGAGCATGCCAATTTGCTTGGAGAAGTTGTTGCGCTGGCTTTGCAACTCTTCTGTGCGGGTTTGCAGCGCTTTGCGCTCGCCCTCCAGCGTGCGAAACGCATCTACGTTCAGGAAAGCCTGGGGATTTTTACGGGTCTGCAAACGCGCCACAGCAGCGTCGAGATCTTTGCGGAGAAGAACAATATCAAGCATGGGACAGATTGTAGTGACCCGCGTTCGCGGGTATGGCAAACCGGTTGTCACCGCCGGCTTGATCGGGGGGCCATGCCCCGAATTCGTCACCCCCCGCGTGATCTAAGGTCAAGGCTTCCCGAATTCGTCACCCCCGACTAGATCGGGGGTCCATGCCTTCGACGGCGGTGGATACCCGGTCAAGCCGGG
>JAGNWH010000028.1:0-20242 GCA_017986055.1 Limnohabitans sp.
GACCGCCTCGAAGGCAAGGCCACAGGCGAAGAAACCATGTTCGGCGTGGCCCCCACTTATGCCGAAATCACTTGGACTGGCCTGGACTTCAGCGCCGAGCAGTTCAAAGCAGTGACCAGCATCGACAAAGCCGCATGGCAAGCCGAATTCAAGCTGCACGACACGCACTTTGAGCAACTGGCTTTCCACCTGCCCAAAGCGCTGCTGGACACCAAGGCCGCACTGGAAGCACGCTTGGCTGCTTAAGTCATGGCTGCCCGATCAAGTCGGGCATGACTGACATCCCCACCGCCCCGGCCGCAAACCGGGGCGGTTTTTTTTGGCCTGCACAATGGGCACATGTCTACCCTCGCTGTTTCTGAATCCCGCGAACGTCGCGCCCTCTGGCTCCTTTGGATCACGCCCGCCCTGTGGTCCGTCAACTACATCGTGGCACGCACCGCGCCCGGCGTGGTGGAGCCCCACATGCTGGCCCTGGGGCGCTGGGCTTTGGCCGGCGTGATCTTGAGCTTCATCGCCCGCAGCGAACTGTGGCGCGAGCGCCGCAGCACCTTGCGCGCGGCTTGGCAATACCTGGCCTTGGGGGCTTTGGGCATGCTGGTGTGTGGCGCTTGGGTCTATCAAGGTGCGCAAACCACCACCGCCATGAACATCGCATTGATTTACGCGGCTTCGCCCGTGCTGATTGCGCTGGGTGCCGTGCTTTGGCTGGGCGAGCGGTTTTCGTGGCGACAAGGCTTGGGCGTCCTCGTTGCCATGTCGGGCGTGTTCCATGTGGTGGTCAAAGGGCAATGGGGGGCGCTGGGCCAGGTGCAATGGGTGGTTGGTGACGGCTGGATTGTGCTGGCCATGGTGTCTTGGGCAGGATTTGCTTTGTTGCAAAAGAAATGGCCCACACCCTTGGGCTCAACGGCGCGGCTGGCTGCCATTTGCATGGGCGGTGTGCTGGTCTTGTTGCCTTTTGCCACATGGGAATGGCTGCAGGCCGACACCCCGCCATGGAGCGCCCAAGCCACCTGGCTCGTGCTCGGTGCGGGCTTGGTGCCGGGCATTGGCGCTTATTGGGCGTATGGTTTTTGCCAGAAAGTGCTCGGGGCCAGCCGGGTGGCAGCCAGCTTGTACCTGGGGCCTTTGTATGGTGGCTTGACCGCCTGGCTTGTGTTGGACGAGTCTTTGGGCTGGCACCACGTCATGGGCGCGTGCCTGATCTTGCCGGGCATTTACCTGGCTTCGCGCAAAACGCCTGCAACAACCTAGCCCGCAGCGGGGCACCAAAAGCAAAAGGCCTCCCGAAGGAGGCCTTGTGTTTTGGCAGGGGCCAGCGCCCCACGCACAAGCGATCAGATGTAGTACATGCGGCTTTGCAGCATGCGGGCCGTGCGGCGGGTCATCAGCGTGGCGATGTCTTTGGCAGGCTGCGTCTCGTTGCTTGCGCGGTCCATGGCCGTTTGCAGGTCGTTCATCAGGCGGCTGTCGGTCTGGGCCATCGCCCAAAGACGCTCGTCGGCGCGACGACGCGCCACATGGGCAGACCAGGCATCCAGGCCGCTCATCAGGTTTTGCGCCAGAGCACGGGTCACGCCGCGCAGCACGCCAATCGCCACAGCAGCCACGGCCCACAGAGCCAGCCAAGCGGCCACAACATGAGATTCGGCCCAGCTGTCGATCATTTGATCGGTCAGCACAACCAAGGCAGCCACGCCAGCTGCCAGCATGAGTGTGGCCAAGGCTTTGGTTGAGGTCGCGGGAGCAGCCGCAACAGCTGTTTGAGTGGGCATTTGACCCAGAATCGATTTGGTAGCGGTGTTCATTGTGTGTTCCCTTGAATTGATTTTGGTTAATTTGGCAACCCAAATAATCAAAACCATGGGCGGATCATAGGGTTATTACTGATGATGTTCAACTTTATATTCATGATGTTTATCATTCACAATGGTGATACAAAAGGGATATTTGCATGCCTCACGTCATTCCCGCCGCCTTTCGCACCTTGGACCTGAACCTGCTTCGGGTCTTTGACGAAGTCATGGCCGAGCGCAGCCTGACCCGTGCTGCGCGCAACCTGTCGCTGACCCAGCCGGCCGTCAGCAACGCTTTGCGCCGCTTGCGCGATGCACTGGACGACGAACTGGTGCGTCGACACGGCCACGGCATCGAGCCCACGCCCCGCGCACTGGCGCTGTGGCCCAACGTGCGCGAGGCGCTGCGCCAGTTGCAAGAAGCCATCGTGCCCAGCACCTTTGTGCCCCACGACGCCACCAACACCTTCATCTTGGCCATGGCCGATGCCACGGCCGCCGAACTGATGGGCGGGCTGGCCCGGCAACTGCAAACCGACGCGCCGGGCATTTCGTTGCGCGTGGTGCCCCTGACCACCCGCGATCCGCGCAGCCTGCTGAGCGATGGCATGGCCGACATGGCGATGGGCTACTTTCCTGCTGTATTGACCGATTTGACCGGGCGTGCTCAAGCTGGCGAAGCGGTGTCTTTTGAACACCAGCGCCTGTATGCGGGTGAATACGTCTGTGTGATGCGCCAAGGCCACCCCTTGGCCGAGCAGCCCATGACGCTCGATACCTACTGCGCAGCCCGCCACTTGCTGGTGAGTTTTTCGGGGCGGCCTTATGGCTTTGTCGATGAGGCCCTGGCCTCCATTGGGCGGCAGCGGCGGATCGTCCTCACGGTGAACCAGTTTTTCACCGCAGGGCAGGTGGTGGTCAATTCCGACTTGCTCACCGTGTTGCCACGCCACTTTGTACCCACCACAGGCATGGGCGACCAACTCGTGCTGCGCGAACTGCCCTTGGACGTGCCGCCTGTGCACGTCGAAGCTTTGTGGCATCGGCGGCTGCAACACGACAGTGCGCACCAGTGGTTGCGCGGCCAGTTGTTGCAAGTGGCCCAAGCCGCATTTGCCAAAGAGGACATGGCATGAAGATTCAATTGCTCTCGGACCTGCACCTAGAGGCCAACCCCGGCTTTGTGCCCACGCCCGCGCCCGGTGCCGACTTGTTGGTGCTGGCAGGCGACATCGGCTCCTACCAAGCGAACTCGGCACTGGCCGCTGCAGGCGACACCGACTTTGGCCTGAAGCGCTTTTCACCGCTGCACGGCTGGCCCACCCCGGTGCTGTTTGTGCCGGGCAACCACGAATACGACGGCCTCGACTTTGACGAAGCCCACACCCGCCTGCACGAAACCTGCACGCGGCTGGGCATCACCTGGCTGGAGCGCGAAGTGCTGCACCTGAACGGGGTGCGCTTTGTGGGCACCACGCTGTGGGCCGACTTCGATGCCATGGGGCCATTGGCGGGCAAGCCACTGCCCGAGAAAATTCCCGCCCACTTCAGCCACCCCAACAGCCAATACACACGCCAACTCAAGGCCCGCGACAAAGCCTTCCGCGCCGCCAACTATTACCTGCGCAAAACCGGCACCACCCGAGGCACACAAGCCTGGCTTGCAGAGCCCGTGCGCGAACAAGCCTTGCTGTGCCAAAGTTGGTTGAGCGCCGCGCTCGACATCCCGTTTGATGGCCCCACCGTGGTGGTGACGCACTTTGCCCCCAGCCTGCGCAGCGCCGATCCGCGCTATGGACTGGTGCCGGGCACCGCCGGGTTTTGCAACGCCCTTGATGCTTTGCTGCCCCAAGCCCAACTGTGGCTGCACGGCCATCTGCACTGCCCGGTGGACTACACCCACAACGGCTGCCGCGTGGTGGCCAACCCGCTGGGTTATGCCCACAAAAAAGAGCAGCTCACGTTTCAGGCGCAGCAGGTGATCAGCGTGGATGGCGCTTCTGCGCGGGACTGAAGCCAACAAGCTACAGGCCGTGCTGGCACGGCAAAGCTGCAGCACCAGCACAGATCGCATGCATGCCCATCAGCGTCGGTGTTCGCTTGTCAAAAGAGCGGCGACAGCGCCCGGTAAAGCGCCTGAAAACGCGCATGGCGCAAGATCAGTGTCGCGTGCTGCGTGGCGTCTGGCTCAAAACTGCGGCTGACAGGGGGCGTGGTGCACACCGCCTCGACAGAACCACCACAGGCCAACCAAGCCAGACGCGCCGCGCCCAAAGCCGCGCCGGTTTCAGCGCCTGCGTGCAAGGTCAGGGTCAAGCCCAAGGTGTTGGCCAACAACTGCGCCCACCAAGCGTCACGTGCGCCGCCGCCCACCAAGGACAGGCTTTGCAAAGTCGACTCGGGCGAACTCAAGGTCTGCAAACCATCAAGCAGGCCCAAAGCCACACCCTCGGCCACGGCATAGGCCATGGCCTCGCGCCCATGCGCCGCCGTCAGGCCAAACCAGCAGGCGGTGGCCAGCGGCTGGTTGTGTGGGGTCCGCTCACCACTGAGATAGGGCAAAAACAAGGGGGCTGTGCGCCGCTCGGCCTCACTCAGTTTTGCAGCAGCGGCCAGCAAACTGGCCTCGTCGGCAAACGCCAGTTGTCGGGCGGCCCAAGTGAGCGCACTGGCCGCACTGAGCATGACCGACATCTGGTGCCAGCGGCCCGGCAGTGCGTGGCAAAACGCGTGCAAGCCCTGCGCCGGTTTGGGCGCAAAACGCGCACCACTGACAAACACCACCCCAGAAGTGCCCAGCGACACAAAGCCCTGCCCTGGCCGCACCAAACCCATGCCGACCGCGCTGGCTGCGTTGTCGCCTGCGCCACCGGCCACCGGCACCCGCTCGGGCAGGCCCCAGCGGCGGCACAGTTCGGGTTTCAAAAAGGCCGACACGGCGCTGCCCTCCACCAAGCGCGGCATGTGGCTGCGGTCCAAGCCACAAGCGGCCAGCAAGGTGTCTGACCAATCGCGCAAACCCGTGTCCAGCCACAGCGTGCCTGCGGCGTCCGACATCTCGCTCACGGCTTCACCCGTGAGCTGCCAGCGCAGCCAGTCTTTGGGCAACAACACGCGGCGCGTGCGGGCAAACAGTTCAGGCTCGTGCGCACGCACCCACAGCAACTTGGGCGCGGTAAAGCCCGGCATGGCCAAGTTGCCCGTGATGCTGGCCAACTCGGGCACCTGCGCCATGAGTTGTTCGCACTGCGCACCGCTGCGCCCGTCGTTCCACAAAATGGCCGGGCGCAAGACATCGCCTTGCGCGTCCATCAAGACCGCCCCGTGCATTTGCCCTGACAAGCCCACGCCTTGCAAACGCGCCAAAGCCTCGGGCTGCGTGCCTTGCAGTTGTGCCATGACCTCCTGCAAAGCCTGCCACCAACTGGCCGGATCTTGCTCTGACCACAGTGCTTGCGAGCGTTGTACCGTCAAAGGCGAACGCGCCGTGGCCAACACCTGGTGCTGGTCATTGAGCAGCAGGGCTTTGAGTTCGGAGGTGCCCAAGTCCAGACCCAGAAACATGTCAAATGCTTTCAAAAAATGCCTGGCCAACACATGGGGCGCTGCGCACTCACGCCACCTTGAGGCGGGCAGAAAAAATCAATGCGCCCCGCTGAAACGCGTGAGCGATTGGCGACGGAAATCGGAGGGCTTCATGCCCTTGATTTCAAGGAATCGGCGGTTGAAATTGGCCACACTGTTGAAGCCAACGTCGTAACAGATGTGGGTGATTTGCTGGTCGGTGTCCATCAGCAACTGGCAAGCACGGCTGATGCGCACGCGGTTGACAAAGTCGGTGAAGGTGTTGCCCGTGGCCTTGCGGAAAAACCGGCTGAATCGGCTCTCGCTCATGCCCAACTCGGCGGCCCATGCCGCGGCTGAATGGGCTTGCCCCAACTGCTCGGTGATGCGGCTGACCACGTCGTTGATGCGGTCCAACGAATTGTCATCGTCGTCGCTTTGCAACTGGACACTGGACAGCAAACGGTAATCGTTGCACGCGGCCAGGTCGGTCAAAAATTCGCAAAAGGCGGTGAAGCGGCGCAGGCCATGGGCGCCCTTGACCTTGTGCCAGTGCGCGTGGGCCACTTCGGACATGCCAAAAAACTCGATGCCGTGGCGGGCCCGCTCCAACAAGGGCAAAAGTTCGGCCAACTCAGGAATGGTTTGGCTGGCCTGCACGAGCGGGTCGTGCGCAAACTGGATCACCAGATCGCGTTCGGCCACACCGCCTTCGGGCAAATCCATGGTGACCCAGTTGTGCGGCAAGCGCGGGCCTGTGAGCACCAGTTGCCCGGGCTGAAAGGGTCCGATCCAATCGCCCACAAAAACTTTGCCCGAGGTGGCCGTGATGAGGTGCAGCTCGTATTCGTCGTGGTAATGCCAACGCGCCAGCGGCGTGGGAAAGCCATGCGCCAAGCAGCGCACAAAACCCACATCACTGGACGCCTCGTAGCCCATATTGGGCGAGCGCACCAGTTCATGCTCCAACTCGGGCTTGATTTGACGGGGCACAGTGCGGGTTCGGACGGTCATGGTTTGGCGCAAAGGTGGACGAGTGGGGTTGTCAGTTTGGCACAGCCGTTTGCGCCCCCATGTGGGCCTGTACAAAGCGCCCAGCGCGATCGTGCGCGCGGCGCACGGCATCCAGCAATCGGGTGTCGGCTGCCAACTCGCCCCACAAAGTGGGATCGGCGCAAAAGGCGGCCACCGGGTCGGCGGCGGCACACATGGCGTGCGCCACCTCGGGCTGCATGGCTTGGTCTTGGTAGGTGTAGGGAATTTGCCCAAGATGCCAGCGCTGCAAATACGTCAAAAACAGGGCTGGCAACATGGCCACGCTGTCGATGCTCTGGCCACGCGCCAGCCGTTCGCGGATGGTGGGTGCAATAAAGCCTGGCACCTTGCTGAAGCCGTCCATGGCCACGCGCTGGTTGGTGTCGCAAATCGCAGGGTTGCCAAAGCGGTCGAGCACCACGTCGCGGTAACGCGGTAAATCGAGGGGGCAGGGATTTTCGGGTGTGTCCAGCACAGGGATCACGTCGTCGGTCACGTAGTCGTAGGCCATGCCGCGGATCTGCGCGTCGTGCGTGCCTTCGTGGATGTATTGGTAACCCACCAGCGTGCCCGCCCACGCGATGCAGCTGTGTGTGGCATTGAGCAAACGGATTTTGGCTTCTTCATAGGCGTCCACCGACTGCACCATCTCCACGCCCACGCGCTCCCAAGCGGGTCGGCCAGCGATGAATCGGTCTTCAATCACCCATTGGATGAAGCTCTCGGCCATCAGGGCTGCTGCATCATGCTGGCCGGTCGCGGCCTTGACCCGCTCGGCCACGTCGGGCGTGGGCCGGGGCGTGATGCGATCGACCATGGCATTGGGGCTGGTGGTGTGGGCCTGTACCCATTGCAGCAAAGCGCTGTCGCCCAGCGCTTCGATGAATTGCAACAAGCCGCTGCGCGAACGCTCCCCGTTGTGCCGCAGGTTGTCGCAGTTCATGAGCGTGACCGGGCCGCTACCTGCGTCCATGCGTGCTCGCAAGATGCTGGCCAGTGCGCCATAAATGGTGTGCCCTGCTTGGGCCGCCTTGACCATCTGGAGGTCATTGCGCAAATCTGCAAAAGTTTCCCAGTCAAGCCGGTTGTGTGCGTCCAGGTAATAACCGGCCTCGGTCACTGTGAAACTGATGATGCGCGTGGCCGCGTCCATGCCCACGGCCACCAGGGGTGCCAAGTCGTCCTGGTAGGGGATGACGCGCTGGATCGAGGTGATGCGGGCGTAGCTTTTTTCGCCTTGCGGCGTCACGGTTTCCAGCGTGTAGGCCCCGCCTTGCGCTTGCAGGGCGGCAATGGTGTCGGGCATGTCGGGACGTAAATTGCCTGCGGTGATGCCCCAACTCGAATCGCCCAACTGCTGCAGTTGGTGCACATAGACGGCTTGGTGTGCGCGGTGAAAAGAGCCCAAGCCCAGGTGCAAGATGGTGTTCATGGTCAACAAAGGATGAATGGTTTTTGAACGCGGGTGTGCGGCCGTTTGTGCTCGAACGTGCCGGGCTCAGAGGTCGAAATTCGTGGGCATCATGACCACGTCGCGGATGGTCATGCCACGCGGGCGCGTGAGCATGAACAACACGACCTGCGCCACTTCGTCCGCTTCAAGCAAGCTGCCACTGGCCTTGGCCTCGGCCAATTTGTCTGCTGGCCAGTCGGCCAACAGCCCGGTGATGACCGGTCCTGGCGAGATCGCGCCCATGCGTATGCCGTGCTTGAACACTTGGCGGCGCGTGGTCTGCACAAAGCAGTCGATGGCCCATTTGCTGGAGGCATAGACCGGCTCCCATGGGGTGGGGAAATGCGCGGCCAGCGAGCTGGTAACGATGACGTCGCCCGCGCCTCGCGCGATCATGTGCGGCAGCACGCCACGCACATTCTTCATCACCACATTCACGTTCAGGTTGAGCATGCGGTCAATGGCCTCGTCTTTCGCGTCCACCAAGTCGCCGCCCACATACAGACCGGCATTGGCGTGGAAGATGTTCAGCTGACCGGTCAGCGCCAAGATGCGCTCGGGCATGGCGGCGCATTGCGCCGGGTCCAGCAAGTCCAGCACCAGCGGTACCGCCTGCGCTCCCAAAGTTGCGCAGGCCTTGTCCAGCGCCTGATGGTCACGGTCGACCAGCACCACCGTAGCGCCCGCATTGATCATGACCTTGGCACTGGCAAAACCGATGCCCGATGCCGCGCCAGTGACGGCGGCCACTTGGCCATTCAAAGGATGTGAGTTGTTCATGGTGTCGTGGTTTTGAATGAAACAAGGACTCAGGCTTGCGCGGCTGCGGCGTTGGTGTTGTGCGTGCGGTGCACCACACGGCCACGGGCGTCAAACCAATGGGCGTGCTCGGTCGCCACATCCAGTGTGACGCTCTGGCCTGCGACCAGCGCGGTGCGTTCGCTCAGGCGGGCCACCAGCGTGGCGCCTTCGCTGGTGCTGACATAGACCAGGGTTTCGGCACCCAGCGCCTCGACCAAGTCCACACGGCCCGACATGGCGCCTTGCCCGCCCTGGCGCAGCAAGACGTTTTCTGGGCGCAGACCCATCGCCCCCCCTGCTGCAAGGGCAGGGGCCATGTGCTGCACCACGGGAGGCAGTTGCGCCAGCGGCACCACATTCATCTGCGGTGTGCCGATGAACTGCGCCACAAATTGGTTGGCTGGGTGGTCGTACAGTTCCAGCGGCGTGCCCACCTGCTCGATCTGGCCGTCGCGTAAAACCACCACGCGGTCGGCCAAGGTCATGGCCTCTACCTGGTCGTGCGTCACATAGATAGTGGTCGCGCCCAGGTCGCGGTGCAGCTTGGCGATTTCCACACGGGTCTGGCCACGCAAGGCCGCGTCGAGGTTGGACAGCGGCTCGTCAAACAAAAACACCTTGGGCGCACGCACGATGGCGCGGCCAATGGCCACGCGCTGGCGTTGCCCACCCGACAGGTCTTTGGGCGTGCGGTTCAGGTAAGCACTCAGGTTCAAGATCGCCGCAGCACGATCGACTTTTTCCTTGATCACCTCGCTGGCCACTTTGGCCAGTTTGAGTGCAAAGCTCATGTTCTCGAACACGCTCATGTGCGGGTACAGCGCGTAGCTTTGGAACACCATGGCCAGATCACGTTGGCTGGAAGGCAAGTGCGTGATGTCGCGGCCTTCGAGACTGAGCTTGCCACCGTCGATCTGCTCTAAGCCCGCGATCAAGCGCAGCAAAGTGGATTTGCCGCAGCCCGAGGGGCCGACAAAAACAATGAACTCACCCGGCTCGATGGCCAAGTCGATGCCTTTGATGGCGCGGTGCTCGCCAAAGAATTTTTCAATGCCCTGAAGTTGAAGGTAAGCCATGGTGTGTGATCGCAATAAAGGGTTTATTTGACGGCGCCAAAGGTCAGCCCTTGCACCAGTTGTTTTTGGCTGAACCAGCCGAAGATGACGATGGGCGCAATGGCCATGAGCGAGGCGGCTGACAACTTGGCCCAAAACAAGCCCTCGGGGCTGGAGTAACTGGCAATCAAGGTGGCCAGCGTGCCGCCCTTGGCTGCCGTGAGGTTGAGTGACCAGAAGGCTTCGTTCCAGCTGAGCACCAGACACAGCAAGCCGGTGGAAGCCAAACCCCCCATGGCCAAAGGCAAGAGCACCAAGCGCAGTTCTTGCCAAAGCGTTGCGCCGTCCATGCGAGCGGCTTCCAGAATTTCGTGCGGAATGTCTTTGAAGTGCGAATACAGCATCCACACCATGATGGGCAAGTTGCTCAGCGTGAACACGATGATCAGCGCCAGCTGGGTGTCGAGCAGCTGGGCTTTTTGCGCCATCACATACACCGGCACCAAGGCGCCCACGGCGGGCATCATCTTGGTCGAGAGCATCCACATCAAGATGTCTTTGGTGTATTTGCCTTTGAAAAAGGCCATGGCGTAGGCCGCAGGCGCGGCGATCATCAAGCCCAGCAAAGTGGAGACCACGCTGGTGATGACCGAGTTTTTGGCGTACAGCAAATAGTCACTGCGTTCTTGCACTTCGTGGAAGTTTTCCAGCGTCGGTGTGAAGAAAAGCTCAGGCGGGACGGCAATGGCTTGCAGCTCTGTTTTGAATGCTGTCAGCAGCAGCCAACCCAGCGGAAAAAACAGCAGCAAGGCCACGCCCCATGCGGCCACAGTGCGCACGGCATAGGCGAGGGTCAGGGTAGAAGTTCGGGACATGGTTCAGGCCTTATCAATTGGTCTTATTTGTCGAGGTTTTTGCCGACCAGGCGGATCATGAAGATCGCTGCAATATTGGCCAGCACGACGGCAAACAAAGCACCCGCCGAGGCCACGCCTGCGTCAAAATTGAGCAGCGCTTGTTTGAAAATCAAAAAAGCCACGTTGGTGCTGGCGTCGCCCGGACCGCCCCCGGTGGTGGTGTAAATCTCGGCGAACACGCTGAGCAAAAAGATCAACTCGATCATGACGACCACAGCCACCGATCGCGCCAAATGAGGCAGGTACAAGTAGCGCAATTGCTGGCCATAGTGGGCACCATCCATGCGCGAGGCTTCGAGTTGTTCGCGGTCCATGCTTTGCAGCGCGGTCATGAAAATCAAGGTGGCAAACGGCAACCATTGCCAAGCCACCATGATGATGACGCTCAGCAGCGGTAAGTCGGTTAACCAGTCGACGGGCGTCAAACCGAAGAAGATCCAGACCTGCGCCAGCACGCCATAAATCGGGTTCATCATCATGTTTTTCCACAGCAGCGCATTGACCGTGGGCATGACAAAGAAAGGCGAAATCAGCAGCACGCGCACCAAGCCGCGTCCGGCAAATGGCTCGTTGATGAGCAAGGCAATCGCCACGCCCAGCACCACGGTGATGGCGATCACACTGCCCAAGAGCAGCAAGGTGTTGCTCACCGCCGAGCCAAAGGATGGGTCGGTGATGAAGTATTCGAAGTTTTCCAGCCCAACAAAACCACTCTGGTCAGGCTGCAGCAGGTTGAATCGGATGACGCTGAAGTAAATCGTCATCACCAAGGGCACGATCATCCACAAAAACAGCGTGGCGATGGCGGGCGTTAGCAGCAAACGGGGTAGCAGGCGATTCATAAGGGGTATCTCTCAACAGGTGCGAAGGCGGTAACTTGACGTCGGGTCTGACGGCCCCTTGCACACAAGGCTTAAGCAGTAAGGGTTTGAGGAAAAACGGGCAGGCCCACCGCTGTGGTGCCTGCCCGTGGTCCGCATCGGCCGCTTACTTGTAGTAACCAGCTTTCTTCATTTCACGATCGGCAGCCACTTGGCTGGCTTTGAGGGCTGCGTCCACGGTGGACTTGCCCGCCAAGGCCGCGCTCATTTGCTGACCCACTGCGATGCCAATGGCCTGGAACTCGGGGATGGCAGCGAACTGCACACCCACATACGGGCTCTTGGGCAAGGTGGAATCGTTCGGGTTGGCCGAGTCGATGGCGGTCTTCTCAGCCTTGGCAAAACGCGCAGCCTTCAAGAAGTCGGCGTTGGCATAAGTGCTTTTGCGGGTGCCGGTGGGCACAGCGCCCCAGCCGTTGGTCTTGCCCACCAGGTTGATGTAGTCCTTGGAGGTGGCCCAGGTCACGAACTTCTGTGCAGCGGCCACATTTTTGGAACCCGCAGGAATGGCCAGCGACCAAGCCCACAGCCAGTTGGCACCTTTGGGGGTGGCCATGGTGGGTGCTTGTGCAAACGCCATTTGGTCAGCCACTTTGGACTGCTTGGGGTCGCTCACGAACGAGGCTGCGATGGTGGCGTCGATCCACATGCCGCACTTGCCGGAGTTGGTCAGTGCCAGGATTTCGTTGAAGCTGTTTGCCGAGGAGCCGGGTGGGCCGTAGTTCTTGAGCAAATCAACGTAGAAGTTGATCGCGTCTTTCCAAGGCTTGGATTCGAGCTGCGGCTTCCAGTTCATGTCAAACCACTGACCGCCAAAGGTGTTGACGAGAGTGGACAGGAAGGCCATGTTGTCGCCCCAACCTGGCTTGCCACGCAAGCAGATGCCGTACACGCCGTTTTTGGGGTCATGCATTTTGGCAGCCAAGTCTTTGATTTGTGGCCAGGTGGGACGCTCGGGCACTTGCACACCGGCTTTGTCGGCCAGGTCTTTGCGGTACATCAGCATCGAGCTTTCGCCATAAAAGGGGGCTGCAAACAGCTTGCCGTCCACGCTCAAGCCATTGCGCATGGCGGGCAGCAAGTCGTCCACGTCATAGGCGGCGTCGGTTTTGAGTTCTTGTAACCAGCCTTTTTTGCCCCAGATCGGAGTTTCGTACATGCCGATGGTCATCACGTCGAACTGGCCGCCTTTGGTGGCGATGTCGGTGGTCACGCGTTGACGCAGCACGCCTTCTTCAAGGGTGACCCACTTGAGTTTGATGTCGGGGTTGGCGGCTTCAAAGTTTTTGCCGAGTTTTTGCATTTCGATCATGTGGCCGTTGTTGACGGTGGCAATCACGAGTTCGGTGGCCGCTTGGGCCATGCCGGCGCTGAACAGCGCGGCGCAGAGAGTGGAAGCGAGGCGGAATTTCACGGTTGTCTCCTGAATGATGAATGTTGTTGGCACACGGCTGTACTCACCGTGGGATGAATTTTGATGATGTCTTGCCTCGGCATTTATACAAATTCGCCTCAAACCTGTACTTATTTGCAAGATATGCCTAGGACTTTCCCCTGTATCTGCTTGAAAGTTTGTGAAAACCGACATTTCGCCTGCACAGTTCGCTCAGTTTTCCAAACCGCCATCGATGAGCGCTCGTCCTTCGGTGCGGCGGGCTTGTTCGTGAACTTCATGACCTAAGTCAAAAACCGTATCCAAGAGCTGACTACATTCAAAGCTTGTTTGATCTCAATAAGGAGCACCCCATGAAAATCTTATTGGCCGTTGACGGCAGCGACTACACCAAAAAAATGCTGGCTTACTTGAGCACTCACGACGAGTTGTTCAGTGCCAACAACAGCTACACCCTGGTCACGGTGCAGCCCCAATTGCCGCCCCGCGCTCGCGCCGTGGTGGGCAAAGAAATGGTCGACAGCTACCACCGCGACGAAGCAGAGAAAGTGCTCAGTCCGGTCACCAAATTCTTGCTGCGCCACGGCATTGATGCCAAAACCGTGTCCAAAGTGGGTCACGCAGGCGAAATCATCTCCAAAACCGCCGACAGCGGCAAATTTGACTTGGTGGTGATGGGTTCGCACGGCCACGGCACCCTGGGCAATCTGGTCATGGGCTCGGTGGCCACTCAAGTGCTGGCGCACTGCAAAGTGCCGGTGCTGTTGGTGCGCTGAACAGCCAAACAGCTTGAGCGCTTTGGGTGGGAGGGCGTCCCTGCAAGTCAGGGTTCGCCTCAGGGTCAGCGGGCGCTCAGCCCGTCAAAACAGGTGCTCATTACCAAATCCAGGATTTGCTCATCGGTGTGCTGCTCGCCCATCTTGAGGAACTCCAGCACCGGGTCGCAGGCCCGCGCAAACAAGGTGTAGAGCACCGCCACCGCGGGCAGGGCCTGGTTGATCTGGCCTTGGGCTTGGGCTTTTTCGATCCAGCCCCCCAGCGCATCACTGACTTCCATCAAGCCGTCCATGTAATCCTTGTTGGTCATCAAGGTGGCCCGCAAGCTGGAGTTCTGGCTGGGCAAGGACGGCATCAGGCCTTCCAGCTTGAGGGTCATGGTCCAGCGGGTCACCGCCTTGAGCTGGTCGATGGCCGCTTGCTCCGCTGGCAAAGACTGGATAAACGCTTGCGCCTTGCGCATGGCGGCCACCATGGCCGCACAAGCCAGCTCTTCTTTGCTGGTGAAATGCTTGTACAGACTGGCTTTGGCAATGCCCACCTCGGCAGCCACTTCGTCCACCGTCATCGCGTCAAACCCTTTTTCGGCCAGCAGGCGGTTGACCGACTGGATGATCGCCGTCTCTCGGGCGGCCAACATCTGGATCTTGAACGACTTTTTGGGCGGGGTCTGGGCGTGAGTGGTCATGGCCAGATTCTAGTCCCGCATATCGGAAAAATGACTACTTGGTCACTCCCAAGCCTGAAGAATGCAAAAGCTGGGAGCTGCGCTTGTTTTGGCGCCTCGGGTGTCCATCAGGCTTTTTGCAGACCCGCCACGCCAGCGCGAACAAGCCATTGCGCCTGTGCCTTGAACACACCCTGGGCCTGAGCCGGGTTGGGCGTGGTCATGAACTCGGCACGCATGCCCTCGGGCTTGATGTCCAGCAAGGTGTAGCCGCGTTCGTCCGAACGGGCATGCAAGATGTCCGGGTTGCTGTCGCGGATTTGGGCCAACAACTTCTCACCCAAGCCGCGTGAGGTGACCGATGTGGTCACGATCTCGCTGGCCACCACGGGCGAGCGCTCGTCGTTGGGCTGCACCCGCAACTGGGCCGCCACGTTCATGTGCACATCACCACCCAGCACCACCACGTTTTGCAGCCCGGCTTGGGCCACGGTATCGAGCAACTTGGCCCGGGCTTGCGGGTAGCCGTCCCAGCCATCGGTGAACGCACTTCGCCCCAAAGGCGTGTTCACACCACTCGAACTCATTTGGGTGGACTGCGCCACCAGCTTCCAGCGCTTGGTGCTGCGCGTCAGGCCCTCGGTGAACCACTGCTCTTGCGCCGTGCCCAGCATGCTGCGCGACGGATCGGCCAAGGCGTCACAACCCACCACCACACGGCCACCGCCACGCATCGGGTCAGGGCAGGCGTGGTGGTCGCGGTATTGGCGGCAATCCAGCGTCCACAAATCAGCCAGCCGCCCCCAAGCCATGCGGTCGTGGATGCGCATCTGGCTGGGCTTGGCCGCATCAGGCCCCAAGCGCACCGGCATGTGTTCAAAGTACGCCTGATAGGCGGCAGCCCGGCGGCGCAAAAATACCTGAGGGTCGGTGAAGTTTCGGTCCAGGTCGTTGGCGTAATCGTTCACCACCTCGTGGTCGTCCCAAGTCATCAGCCAGGTGTGGGCGGCGTGGCAGGCCCGCAAATCGGCATCGCTCTTGTACTGGGCGTGACGGTCCCGGTATTCGTCCAGCGACTTGGGCACGCCGCCCAAGTGCTGGCGCAGCATGTACTGCGGGTTGGAGCTTTCATAAATGTAGTCACCCACAAACAGCACCAGATCCAGATCGCGCTGGGCCATCTCGCGGTGGGCCGCAAAGTAGCCCTGCTCGTAATGCTGGCACGAAGCCAAAGCGATGCGCAGGCGGTCCACCGCGTCGTTGACGCCCGGGCTGGTGCGGGCGCGGCCCACCGGGCTGCTGGCGCTGCCGCACACAAATCGGTACCAATAAGGCCGCCCCGGCTGCAAACCAGTCGCCACCACATGCACGCTGTGGGCGCGGGCTGCGTCGGTCTGCACGCGCCATTGGCGCACGGGTTGACGCAAGGCGGCATCGGCAAACACCTCGCACACCACGCTGATGGCCTGTGCCTTGAGCGGCGCGTCGGCCTCTGCCATGTGCAAGCGCGTCCACAGCACCACGCTGTCCGGCTGCGGCTGGCCACTGGCCACGCCCAGGCTAAACGGGTCGACTTGCCAACGCGGCCCTTGCGCGGCGCCCGACGCGCTGTTCAGCGTTTGCGCTTGGGTGGCAGGCGCCAGCCAAGGTGACAAAGCCAACGCCAAAGCCATGCGGTGCCAGTCGCGCCGGGTCAGCGCAGACCGAGGATCTTTGCGCGTCAAAGTTGCAAGGTGTTCAAGTGGGTTCATGGCAAGTCGGTGCGCTGCAGGGCATGCGTTGTTGGCATGTTAACTGCCGCATGCCACGGCGCACGGCGCAGTCACTGGCGACAGCTGAGCGCACTGGCGCACGGCACAATGCGGGCATGAATTTGCGCAAAGACAATCTGGACGGTTTGGCCGTGGGCATGCTGCTGGCGTGCTGCATGTTTTGGGGGCTGCAGCAGGTGCTGGTCAAGGCCATCATGTCGGAGGTGGCACCGCTGTTTCAGGCCAGCCTGCGCTGCATCGGAGCCTGTGCACTGCTGCTGATCTGGTGCCGCGTGCGCGGCGTGCGCCTGTTTGAGCGGGACGGCAGCCTGTGGCCCGGTCTGCTGGCGGGCGGGCTGTTTGCCGCCGAATTTGCCTGCATCTATTTGGGCCTGCGCTACACCTCGGCATCGCGTCTGACGGTCTTTCTCTACACCTCGCCATTTTGGGTGGCCGCGCTGGTGCCACTGTTCGTCAAGTCGGAGCGTCTGCGCCCGCTGCAATGGCTGGGCATGGCCTGTGCTTTTGTGGCGGTGGCCTTTGCCATGCGCGAAGGCTTGGGGGCGGGCAGCAACGGCAGTGGCAACAACAGCCTGAACAACAGCGCGACCCACAGTGCTTTGGGCGACCTGCTGGGCCTGGCCGCCGGGGCCTTGTGGGGCCTGACCACGGTGACCATCCGCGCCAAAAACCTGACCCGCATCGCCCCCGAAAAACTGCTCTTCTACCAAATCGCCACCACCGCAGTGGCGGTGCCCTGGATCTCGCTGGCCCTGGGCGAAAGCTGGAACCTGCAGTGGAGCGCCCTGGCCTGGGGCTCGATGTTGGCGCAAACCGTGATCGGTGCGTTTGCCAGCTACCTGGCCTGGATGTGGATGCTGGGCCGCTACCCCGCCACCAAAATCTCGGTATTCGTATTTTTGACGCCCCTGTTTGCCCTGCTGTTTGGCACCTGGCTGCTGGGCGAAGCCGCCACCCCCACACTGCTGGCCACCCTGGGGCTGGTGGCGGTGGGCATTGTGCTGGTCAACCGCAAACCCACTTAAGGAAAAACCCATGACCTACCAAGCTCTGCAAATCAACAAAGACGACAACGGTTACCACTGCACGGTGCAAACGCTGGACGACAGCGCCTTGCCCGAAGGCGATGTGACGGTGCAAGTGGACTACTCCACCGTCAACTACAAGGACGGCCTGGCCATGACAGGCAAATCGCCCGTGGTGCGCAAGTTCCCGCTCACACCCGGTATTGACCTTGCAGGCACGGTGACCGACAGCCAGCACCCGCTGTTCAAAGCGGGCGACAAAGTGGTGTTGAACGGCTGGGGCGTGGGCGAAAGCCACAGCGGCGGGCTGGCGCAAAAAGCCCGCCTGAAAGGCGACTGGCTGGTCCACCTGCCCAGTGCCTTCACCCCCCGCCAAGCCATGGCCATTGGCACCGCAGGCTACACCGCCATGCTTTGCGTGATGGCGCTGCAAAAGCACGGCGTCACACCCGACAAAGGCGACATTTTGGTCACCGGCGCGGGCGGTGGCGTGGGCAGCGTGGCCATTGCCTTGCTGGCCAAGCTCGGTTATCGCGTCGTGGCCAGCACCGGCCGCCAGCATGAAGCCGACTACCTGCGCCAGTTGGGTGCGGCCGACATCATGGACCGGTCAGAGTTGAGTGCTCCGGGCAAACCGCTGGCCAAAGAGCGCTGGGCGGGCGTGGTCGACACCGTGGGCAGCCACACCCTGGCCAATGCCTGCGCCAGCACGAAATACGGCGGCGTGGTCACGGCCTGTGGTCTGGCCCAGGGCATGGACTTTCCCAGCTCAGTTGCGCCCTTTATCTTGCGTGGCGTGACGCTGGCGGGCATCGACAGTGTCATGGCACCGCGAGCCCTGCGTGAAGCCGCCTGGGCACGTCTGGCCAAAGACCTTGACCCTGCGCAACTGGAGCGCATGACCCGCGAAGTGGGTCTGGCCGATGCCCTGGCGCTGGGCAGCGAGATCCTGGCAGGGCAGGTGCGCGGGCGGGTGGTGGTGAATGTGAACGCCTGAAACGGCGGCCCGGTCAGCGCAAACGGACAAAAGGGCCAATCGCTGTTGCTGGATGAACGACGGGTTAATAAAAGAGAACTTATTAGCTTAAATAAAAGACAATGTTGAATTATTTATTCAACATGGTCTGACGTGAGCCTCTACACCCAACTGCAAACCGCTAAGAGCGAAGAGGACGTCAAGGACGCTTACATCAAGGCCCTGGGCCTCAAGCAATACACCAAAGGGCTGATCGACATCCAGACCCGCGAGATCTGGTTCGAGGCCAAAGACACCGACCGCAACTCGAGTTACGCCATGTTCACCCAGCTGCTGCATTACGTGCAGGTGGCGCTGAACAAAGGCGAGCCGGTACCGCCATTCCTGGCGGTGATCGACACCGAAAAAGCCGCCATCATGAAAAGTGCGGATGTGCTGCCCTTTTTGGACAAAAAAACCATCACTTGGGGCAAGTCGGCCAGCCAGTTCACCCAAGAGGCGCTGGACGAAATCTCGGCCTACATTGGCACTTACTTTGTGTCGTTCCGCATCAAGACGCACGAAGACGAGTTCATCAGCACCGTCAAGGCGGCCATCAAGTCGGGCGACATCATCCGCACGCAAATCACGCCGGACAACCTGAAACAGGTGTTCGACAAATGGGTGGCCATGGTGGGCCGCGAGATCGTGGGGGTGAGCGAAGAAGATTACGCGCTGCTGTTTTTTGCCGACATCATGCACGACGGCACCGTGTCCACCCACGCCAATTTGCCTGCCGAGTTGATGCACAAAAACGGCGCTCCGGTGTTCTCGCTGGGCGGCAAAAACTTTGACCTGGGCAACAAAGAAGGCTACCGCCAGTTTTGGGCCATCTACCACCGCCCGCCCAAAAGCGAATACCGCGACTACCTGCTCGAGCGCCGCGACAGCCTGATCCCGTACGACGAGCGCAGCTTCAAGGGCGCGTATTACACGCCCCTGCATGTGGTCGACAAAGCCTATGACAAGCTGACCGAAACGCTCGGGGCCAACTGGCAAAAAGACTACATCGTCTGGGACATGTGCTGCGGCGTGGGCAACCTCGAAGTCAAGCACAGCAACCCGCGCAACCTCTACATGAGCACGCTGGACCAGGCCGACATTGACGTGATGAAAGCCACCAAAACCTGCGTGTCGGCGCAACGCTTTCAGTATGACTATTTGAACGACGACATCACCGAGGACGGCAAGATTGATTACAGCCTGAGCAACAAGGTGCCGAAGGGGCTTCGCGATGCGGTTGCGGCGGGGAAGAAGATTTTGGTGTTGATCAATCCACCGTATGCGGAGGCTGGAACAGGACTGGACAGCGGTAATAAAGAAGGTGTTGCGTCCACAAAAATGGGAGGGCACATGCCAGACTATGGATATGCCACCCGTGAACTATTCACGCAGTTCGTAGCTCGTATTTCGATAGAGATGCCGACAGCTACTTTAGCAATGTTCAGCAAATTGAAGTACGTGAATTCTCCAAATTTCGAACAATTTAGAGAAATTTGGAATGCTCAATATTTGGGTGGATTCGTCGTTCACAGTAAAGCGTTCGAAGGATTAAAAGGCGACTTTCCAATTGGTTTTCTTATTTGGAAAACCGATCAAAAAACGGCGATCAAGACACCTCTACTGGAACTATCGGCGGATGTGCTTAACAAGCATGCCCAAAACATTGGGGCCAAGTCGTTTTACAACGTGCCTAAATCCTTGTTACTCAGCGCGTGGTTCAAGCGACCAAGATCAAACAAGATTGATGCCCTTCCGTTGAAGAATGCCATTTCGCCTACGACAAGCACCAAAGATGTAAGAGGTGATAAGTGGGCGGATGGTGCAATTGGCGGGATGATATGCGGCAAAAATGACCTGCAACATGCTTCACAGCAGACGGCACTTTTGTCTTCAGGTTACTGTAGCGCCGGTGGATATTTCGTCACCGCAGATAACCTCGGGAAGACTGCCGTCCTATTTACTGTTCGGAAGATCGTCAAACAAACTTGGTTGAACGACCGCGATCAATTCCTCCAACCCACCGAACCGCTGACAGACGAATTCAAAACCGACTGCCTGTTGTGGATGCTGTTCAACGGCAGCAAC
>JAGNWH010000122.1:0-5795 GCA_017986055.1 Limnohabitans sp.
GCCGGTTTTCTGGCTTTGTTCCCCACACTGCCCCCCGCGCCAGTGGAAACCATGGAATCACTCGAGCAGCTGCGCGCACTGTGGCACGGCCACCGGATCGCAGTGCATGTCACCGCCGCATCACCCGGTCCGGGAGTCGACACCCCCGAAGACCTGGATCGGGTGCGGCAACTGCTGTTGACATGAGCTGAAAACCGGGGTTCTCCCCGTAAGCCAACTTTGAGGCTGGCGTGATATTCTCAAAAATAACCATGCAGCAGGCCTTCGGGCTTGGCTGGCAGAAACGATTTCAAACGATAAGGACCTTCCCATGAGACTGATTCTGTTGGGCGCACCTGGCGCCGGCAAAGGCACACAAGCCACCTTCATTTGCCAGAAATACAACATTCCCCAAATCTCCACGGGCGACATGTTGCGTGCCGCCGTCAAGGCCGGCACCCCCTTGGGCCTGGAGGCCAAAGCGGTCATGGAATCAGGCGGTCTGGTCAGCGACGACCTGATCATCAACCTGGTCAAAGAACGCATCGCCCAGGCCGATTGCGCCAATGGCTTCCTGTTTGACGGCTTCCCCCGCACCATTCCCCAGGCCGACGCCATGAAGGCCGCAGGCGTGAAACTCGACTACGTGCTCGAAATCGATGTGCCCTTTGACGCCATCATCGACCGCATGAGCGGCCGCCGCTCGCACCCCGCCTCGGGCCGCACCTACCACGTCAAGTTCAACCCACCCAAAGTCGAAGGCGTGGACGATGTGACCGGCGAAGCTTTGGTGCAACGCGCCGACGACCAAGAAGAAACCGTCAAAAAACGTCTGGATGTTTACAGCGCCCAGACCCGCCCATTGGTGGACTACTACTCCAGCTGGGCCAAAGCCGATGCAGCGGCAGCCCCCCAATACCGCGCCATCAGCGGCACCGGCAGCGTGGAAGACATCACAGCCCGCGCATTTGCGGCACTGGCTGACTGATTTTTTCAGCGGCCCCAACGAACAAAGCCCCGCAGTGCGGGGCTTTGTTGTTTCAGGGCTTTGTGGGTATTTAGCCCATCAAATCCAACATCAGACTCACCCGCGCCTTGTACGCATTGAGCCCCGCAGGTGCCATTTGCAGCGCGGCGGCTTGCCCCACGATCTGACCTTCGGCGCAACGGGTGGTCAAACGCACAGCCACGCCTTGGGCCTGCGCCTGGGACAGTGCCGACAACAGGCTTTGGTGCACGGTGCCGTTGCCCGTGCCTGCCACGACCAGTCCTTTCACGCCCGCAGCCACGAGGGCCTGGACTTGGCGGGCATCACTGCCTGCATGGCTGTCCAAAACCGCCACCCAGGGCCAATCGGCCACACTCAATGCCAGCGCTTGGCTGGCATGGACATGCGCCATCGGCCAGCTGCCGGGGTCGGCCCAGCGCACACGGCCTTGCTCCACCCAGCCACGGGGGCCGGATTCGCCGGAGCTGAAAGCATCGAGCCGATAAGGGTGAATTTTTTGCACCTCGCGGGCATTGTGGATGCGGCCTGCGCAGACGGCCAGCACGCCACGCGCCATCGGGTCGAGGACCACGGCAACAGCGTCCAGCAGGTTTTGTGGGCCATCGGGGGTCAAGGCGGTGGCCGGACGCATGGCACAAGTCAGCACCACAGGCTTGGTGGTGCGCTGCACCTGCTGCAAAAACCAAGCGGTTTCTTCCAGTGTGTCGGTGCCGTGGGTGATGACGATGCCACCCACGTCAGGCTGTGCCAGCCAGTGGGCGCAGCGCTGCGCCAACGCTTGCCAAGTGGCGTGGTCCATGTCTTTGCTGTCAAGCTGGGCGACCTGCTCACACTGCAGTGAATCACCCTGCAGAACGTCATTCAGACCGGGTATGGCGTCCAGCAGATGCTGCACACCCAACTGGCCAGCGGTGTAGCCCGTGTGGTCATTGGCGCTGGCCGCTGTGCCGGCGATGGTGCCGCCTGTGCCCAAAACCACCACTTTCTTCATTTTTTTTGTGTCCAACACTTGCATCGCCTCAAAAACTGGTTAAAAATACAGTCACTGGATGAAACAACAGTTTAACCAGTCCCCACAAGGAGACCGCCATGACCGACAGCCCCAAACTCACCGCCCGGCAACAGGAAATTCTGGAACTGATCCAGAACACCATTGCCAACACCGGTGCGCCACCCACGCGTGCCGAAATCGCCAGCGTGCTGGGCTTCAAGTCGGCCAATGCAGCAGAAGAACACCTCAAGGCCCTGGCCCGCAAAGGGGCCATCGAACTGGTCAGCGGCACCTCGCGCGGTATTCGCCTGAAAGGCAGCAACCGCAATCACCTGCGCGCCCCATCAGACCTGTTCAGCCTCACCCTGCCCGGCTTGGGCCAATTGAGTTTGCCATTGATCGGCCGCGTGGCCGCAGGCTCGCCTATTTTGGCGCAAGAGCATGTTGACCGAACATACCAATTGGAAAGCACGCTGTTTTCCGAACAACCCGACTACCTGTTGCGGGTTCGGGGCATGTCCATGCGCGACGCAGGCATCATGGACGGCGACTTGTTGGCCGTGAAATCGACCAAAGAAGTCCGAAATGGCCAGATCGTTGTGGCCAGACTGGGCGACGAAGTCACCGTCAAACGCCTGCGCAAGACCGCCACCGGCATCGAATTGCTGCCCGAAAACCCCGATTACCAAACCATTGTGGTGAACCCCGAGGAGCCTTTTGACATCGAAGGCCTGGCTGTAGGACTCATCCGCAACACGCTTTTGATGTAAAGCACTGGCTTGTTGCTCCAGGTGGCGGGCGCTGACGAGATGGTTCTGTCAGCCCTGAAGCAACAGGCTCTTCAGCAATCCTGCCTGTGTCCAACCTCCATGCTTTTTAAAGGTTTCACATGGGAATCGCTCTGCTTGCTCTTTCAGGTCTTTTTCAAGGCTTCTCCAATTTCAACCGGGCCACACCTTCGGTGGCCAAGCCCCAGCGCGGAAACGCTTACTTGAGGCCCGTCTGGACCTCGCGCAGACCGGCTTGCACGCCCCAGGCCCTCAAAACCTCAGCCCATCCACACCGATTCCCGGCCACTGCTGCTGTTCCTGCCTTGCGTGTCTTGCGGGTTGCAGAGAGCGATCAACGTGTCAAAGGGGCCGGTCGGATGGTGATTTCCGGGCGCATGGCCGATGTCTGCGCTGAATTGGACCGCTTAGCGGCCATCGAAGCAGCACAAGCCAGCGCTTAACCCAAAGAGCAGCCCCCGGCGACTGAACCGGGCCGCCTCGTCAGGGCACAATGTAGGGATGAACATTGTGATCCTTGACGACTACCAAGATGCGGTGCGCAAACTCGACTGCGCGGTCAAACTCGAAAATTTTCCAGCCAAGGTCTATACCAACACGGTTAAAGGCATAGGCCAATTGTCTGTGCGACTGAAAGACGCCGACATCATCGTGCTGATCCGCGAGCGCACCCAACTGACGCGTGCCGTGATTGAAAAACTACCGCGCTTGAAATTGATTGCCCAGACAGGTCGTTTGGGCGGTCACGTCGATCTGGCGGCTTGCACAGAACGCGGTGTGGCCGTAGCCGAAGGTGTCGGCTCACCCGTGGCACCGGCTGAACTGACCTGGGCCTTGATCATGGCTGCTACGCGGCGTTTGCCACAGTACATTGGCAACCTCAAACATGGTGCATGGCAGCAATCGGGCCTTAAAGCGGGCTCAATGCCTGCCAACTTTGGCTTAGGCACAGTCCTCAAAGGCAGAACTCTGGGCATCTGGGGTTACGGAAAAATTGGTCAATTGGTGGCCGGCTACGGCAAGGCGTTTGGCATGGATGTGATGGTCTGGGGCAGCGACGAGTCGCGCACCAAAGCCATCCAAAACGGCTACCGTGCCGCAAGCAGTCGCGCTTCATTTTTTGAAGAAGCCGATGTGTTGTCTTTGCATCTGCGCTTCAACGAAACCACTCAAGGCATCGTCAAAGGCGAAGATTTGGGCCGAATGAAGCCATCGGCCCTGTTTGTGAACACGTCCCGCGCCGAATTGATCGAGCCCAATGCCTTGATCGGGGCCTTGAATCGGGGCCGACCCGGTTTGGCTGCGATCGATGTCTTCGAATCCGAACCCATTTTGCAAGGCTCCGCCTTGCTGCGCCTGGAAAACTGCATTTGTACACCTCACATTGGCTACGTCGAAAAAGACAGCTATGAGTTGTATTTCGGCACGGCGTTCGACAACGTGGTGAACTTCATCAAGGGCACTCCGACCAACATCGTCAACCCAGGCGCCTTGCAAGTTCGCCGTTAAGCGCGCCCTGTTATTTCAATCTTCGATTTACTTTTACAACCATGACTCTCGCATTCTCCAAAGTTGCCATCATCGGTGCCGGCGCCATGGGCCGGGGCATCGCCCAAATCGCCGCACAAGCAGGCAGTCAAGTCTGGCTTTACGACACCCAAGCCGACGCCATTCAGAAAGCACGCGATGCCGTTTTCCAGCAATGGGACAAGTTGCAAGAGAAAGGCAGACTGACGGCCGAAGCCGTCGCAGGTCACAAAAGCCGTTTGCTGGGCGCAAGCAGCATGCAAGACCTGGCCGGGTGCGAATTGGTGGTTGAAGCCATCGTTGAGAAGCTCGACATCAAGAAAAGCCTGTTCACCGAGCTCGAAAAAATACTGGCCCCCACAGCCGTGCTGGTGACCAACACATCGTCGTTGTCAGTCACCGCGATTGCCGCAGCACTGCAACGCCCAGGCCAGTTTGCGGGTTACCACTTTTTCAACCCTGTGCCACTGATGAAGGTGGTCGAAGTGATCGCCGGCCTCAAAACCGACCCCGCTGTCTGCCAGCGCTTGTCGGACTTTGCACGCCAGATGGGCCACACCCCTGTGCAGGCACAAGACACGCCCGGCTTCATCGTCAACCACGCAGGTCGTGGCTACAGCACCGAAGCGCTGCGCATCGTGAGCGAAGGCATTGCCGATTTCGCAACGATTGACCGCATCCTGCGCGACCAGGTCGGCTTCAAACTCGGCCCGTTCGAGCTGTTTGATCTGACCGCCCTGGATGTGTCACACCATGTCATTGAGGCCATTTACCACCAATATTACGAAGAGCCGCGCTACCGCCCGAACGTCATCACCGCCCAGCGTCTGGCCGGTGGTGTGGTGGGCAAAAAGGTCGGCGAAGGCTTCTACAAATACGTGGACGGCGTGGCGCAAGTGCCCGCTGAGCCCCCCGTGCCCGTGGTCGACAACATCCCGCCTGTGTGGGTCTCGCCCCGCGCGGCACGCCGCATGGAACTTCTCCAGCTGCTCAAGAATCTGGGTGCCACAGTCGAAACCGGCGCATCTCCATCGCCCGATGCACTGACCATCGTTGCACCGTTGGGCTTTGACATCACCACCGTGGCCGTGGTCGAGCGCCTGGACCCGGCCCGCACAGTGGGCATCGACATGCTGTTCGACGACGCCGCCACCAAGCGCCGTGTCTTGGCCACGAACCCCGCCACACGCACCGACATGCGCGACGCGGCTCACGCCCTGTTTGCCCGCGATGGCAAAGCGGTCTCGGTGATCCGCGACAGCGGTGGTTTTGTCACCCAACGTGTGGTGGCCACCATCGTCAACATCGCCTCTGACATTTGCCAGCAGCGCATCTGCACACCACAAGATCTGGAAACCGCTGTGACCTTGGGATTGGCTTACCCCATGGGCCCATTGGCCATGGGCAACCGACTGGGGCCAGACAGCATCCTCGAGGTGTTGTTCAACTTGCAAACCGTTTATGGCGACACCCGTTATCGCCCCAGCCCTTGGCTGCGCCG
>JAGNWH010000029.1:0-9116 GCA_017986055.1 Limnohabitans sp.
CACATCACCACCCTCCCCGCCCTGCGCCAGCTCTACGGCCCTGCCCGTGAGCGTTCGGTCAAAAAAGAAATCCCGGCGCTCGACGCGCATGCGGTGCAGTTCATCGGCTTGTCGCCCTTTGTGGTGCTGGCCAGCAGCGATGCGCACGGGCACATGGACGCTTCGCCTCGCGGGGGGGATGCGGGCTTCGTCAAGGTGCTGGACGCGCAAACCCTGTTGTTGCCCGATGCACCGGGCAACAACCGGTTGGACACACTCGAAAACATTGTTGCCACGGGCCGCTTGGGCACTTTGTTCATGGTGCCGGGCTTTGACGAAACCTTGCGTGTGAATGGCCGCGCCGTGCTGTCCACCGACCCGGCCGATTTGGCGCTGTGTGCCGATGCGCGGCGCACGCCCGCTCTGGTGATCCGTCTGGCGGTGGCGTCGGTGTACTTGCATTGCGCCAAGGCCTTCATGCGCTCCAAGCTTTGGGACGCTTCGCAACACACAGACCGGTCGCAGATGCCCAGCATGGGCGAGATGTTGCGTGATCAGATGCGGGCCTTCCATGGCCAAGAGACCGAAGCCGAAACCCAGGCCCAGATGTTGGAGCGCTACCAGCAGTCGCTTTGAGGTCTGTGCACCAGCAAGGGGCACCAAGTTGTTCCAGATGTCTGTGCATGAAGCTGTGGACAACACCGTGGACATCCGCGCAAACCCTTGCCCCGCATGGCTTGGCAGGCGCTGCCTGTTCAACAGGCACTGGGTCGAAGGGGGGTTCGGGAGCCAGGAAGACTGGCCATGCGTGCGCAGCATGCTGACATCTTCAGATTAAAAATATCTATTCATAAATCAATTCAAACAATCACTGAGCCGTGTTAAATTAGGCATTCACTATCTATTCACCAAGAGATGCCATGCCCGCCAGCACCGACCTCAGCACCCGCTTGACCGACGCACTGCGCCAGCTGGGCGGCGCCGCCAGCAGCGCCGAGCTGCAAACGCGCTTGGGCGTGAGCCAGGCCACGGTGTCACGGGCGCTGTCAGGCTTGCTGCGCGCGGGCACGGTGCTCAAGGTCGGGGCGGCTCGGTCGCAGCGCTATTTGTTGCCGCGCCCGATCGATGGCGTGGGGGCCGAAGTGCCCATCATGCGGGTCGATGTGCACGGTCAGGTCAGCCCCTTTGGGCGCATGGTGGCTTTGCAGGGTGGGCGGTTTTGGGTCGATGAGGCCGATGGTGTGACCGAGCTGCACGACGGCTTGCCCTGGTTTTTGAGCGACATGCGGCCCCAGGGTTTCATGGGACGGACTTTTGTGCAGGCCCACCCCGAGCTGAATTTGCCCGCCGACTTGCGCTACTGGAGCGATGACGATGCGCTCAGGGCCTTGGTGCAAATGGGCGACGACCTGCCGGGCAACCTGATCGTAGGGCAGCCTGCGCTGGACCGGTATTTGCGGCAAGTACCGCCCCAAGCCGATGTGGCGCAGCCCGATCTCGATTACCCGCGCTTGGCCGATTTGGTGATGCAGGGCACGCAAGCGGGTTCATCGGCCGGGGGTGAGCAACCCAAGTTTTGCGCCCGCTTGGACGAACCCGCCCATCAACGCCCGGTGTTGGTGAAGTTTTCTCCCGCAGGCGATGCCCCGGCCGATCAGCGCACCCGAGATCTGCTGGTGTGCGAGCACTTGGCGCTGCAAACATTGGCCGATGCCGGCTTGCCCGCTGCGCAAACGCGCATCGTGGCGGCAGGCGGGCGGGTGTTTTTGGAGTCCACGCGCTTTGACCGCACGGCACAAGGGCGTCTGGGCATGGTGTCGCTGCTGGTCTACGACGCGCAATACGTGGGCCAAATGGACAACTGGGCCGCCACGGCGCAGCGCATGGCAGCGCGGCAATTGGTCACCGCGCAAGATGCCGGGCACCTGAAGCTGCTGGACGCCTATGGCCAGCTGATTGGCAACACCGACCGGCATTACGGCAACATTTCCTTTTTGCTGCACAAGGACGATTGGCAGTTGTCGCCCACCTACGACATGTTGCCCATGCTGTATGCGCCCATCCACGGCGAAGTGGTGGCGCGGGATTTTGCTGCCCGACCTCTGCACCCCAGCGCCAGCACCTTGGCGGTGTGGCCGCAAGCCAAGGCTTTGGCGGCACAGTTCTGGCAAACGGCCGCCACAGATGGTCGTATTTCTGAGGGCTTCAGGGCCTTGGCGCTGGCCAATGTGGCTGTGGTGCAAAGCGCTTGAAGCGCCCGAACGGGTTGGCTGTGCCGCAAGGGCTTACTTTTTTTGCACCGGGTTGGCCAGCAACAATTGGGTCGGGTAGGCCCGCATGAACTCGCGGGCTTTTTCCAGCGGTGCCGTCAGCCAGGCCCCATAAGCGCCCTCATTCAGGATGGCGGGCATGCGTTTCTCGTTGCCGTTTTGCCCATAACGGTTCATCAAAGCGTGGCTGTTGGCGTTGACCGTGAGCAGGGTGTAGCTGATGATTTCTTCGCCGTCCTGGGTCCAGCGCTCCCACAGGCCTGCCACGCCCATGGGTTTACCGTCCACGCGGGCAATGCGGGTGGGCACGGCTTTGCGATTGCGCCAGTCGTCTTCAATAAAGGCTTGCATCGGGATGATGCAGCGCTGCGCGTTGAGCCAAGTCTCACGCGTGGGCGTCGCGGTGCTCATGGTTTCGTAGCGTGTGACGGCCAGCTTGGTCGAGCGCAGTTTGGCGTCTGAGGCCGACTTGACCCAAGTGGGCACCAAACCAAACTGGCCTTGCGCCAGCTCCATCACCAGCGGACTGGTGGGGGCAGGAACAGGGTCTGTCATGGCGTCTGAAATGTTGGCAGCGGATGCGCCAGCCTCCGAAGTGGGTTCAGCGCCAGTTTCTGGGGTTGGCTGCCCAGGCACAAAGGCTTTGCGGATGAAAAAGCCTTGTTGACGTGGCCAGACTTCTTTGCCCAGCAAGGTTTCAGGGGGGGCGATGCCAAAGGCTTCGGCGTACAGGTCGGCGCTTTTCAGGCATTCGTATTGGGTGCTCATGCTTGGATGCTAACCGACCTGATACGCTCACGCCCTTGCCCATGCACCTCATGACTTGCCCATGCTGATCCGCTTCAACAAACCTTATGGCGTGCTCAGCCAGTTCACCCCCGAGGGTCGCTGGCGCGGGCTGAAAGACCACATCGACCTGCCCGGCGTGTACGTGGCGGGACGGCTGGATGCCGACAGCGAAGGCTTGCTGCTGCTGACCGACGATGGTCCATTGCAGGCCCGCATTGCCGATCCGCGCTTCAAGATGGAAAAAACCTATTGGGTGCAGGTGGAGGGCGTGGTGGACGACAAAGCCCTGACCGCCTTGGCTCGGGGCGTGACACTGAACGATGGCCCCACCCTGCCCGCCCGCGCCCGTGCGGTGCCAGCGCCTGCCGACCTGTGGCCGCGCAATCCGCCCATTCGCGAGCGGCAGAGCATTCCGACTTCGTGGCTGGAACTGAGTATTCGCGAAGGCCGCAACCGCCAGGTGCGGCGAATGACCGCTGCAGTGGGCTTGCCCACACTGCGTTTGATTCGCACCGCCGTGGGGCCGTACAACCTGGACGGGCTGCCCAGCGGCACCTGGCAAGAAGTATCGGCCTGAGCACACGCCTCTAAAAAGTGCTTAAAACGCGTGACAACGACATCCTGCGTCTTCAGACACAATCACGCATCGTCAACACCTGAGTGGAACCCAAATGTCTGAATTGCTGAACAAACTCGAATGGCGCTACGCCTGCAAAAAAATGGACCCGACCAAGGTCGTGCCCCAAGAAAAAGTGGACCGCATTGTCGAAGCCGCCCGTTTGGCCCCCACCTCCAGCGGCTTGCAGCCGTTTGAAGTTTTCGTGGTCACCAACACTGCCGTGCGCGAGCAGATCAAGCCCAAAGCCTGGGGTCAAGGTCAGGTTACCGACGGCTCGCACCTGTTGGTGTTTGCGGCTTGGGACAACTACACGGCCGATCGCATCAACATGATGTTTGACCTCACCAACGCGCAGCGCGGCGGCACCAACGAAGGCTGGGAAAACTACCGCCAAATGTTGCTCAACAACTACCCCGCACGCGATGAACAAGTCAACTTCGAGCATGCCGCTCGCCAAGCCTACATTGGCTTGGGCGCATCCTTGATTGCTGCCGCTTTTGAAGAAGTCGACGCGACCCCGATGGAAGGCTTTGACCCCAAAGCCGTGGACGAGATTCTGGGCCTGCGCGCTCGCGGCCTGCGCAGCGTGGTGATCGTGCCCCTGGGTTACCGCGCCAGTGAAGGCGACTGGTTGGCTAACCTGAAAAAGGTCCGCCGTCCGCGTGAAACATTCGTCACCGAAGTGAAGTAACGTGACGGGGTGCCTGCCGCTGTAACGGCAAGCCATCACCACACGAAGCCCTGTACAAAGCCGCAGACCCTGCGGCTTTGTGCTTTAACATCAGAGGGCTCCCAATTCGGGAAGGTCTACAAGGAAACGAACATGGCCAAAGGCGAACAACGCAGCAACAAAATGGCCAAGAAGCCAAAGAAAGACACGTCTCCCCCCAAGACGTTCACATCGGACCGCCCGATGGCACCCGCCACCTTTGTGGCGCCTCGCGGCAAAGTCAAAGACAAATAAAGCGCACAGACAAAGCGCACCACTGCCCAGCATGGCTGGGCCAGCCAGCCTGCCTGCACACGCCTCCGCACATGCCTGAGAATTTCCAGATCTTCACTGCCCGGGTGCTGCCCGCAGACTTGCAGTTCGATGTCGAGGGCGACCTGACCCTGCTCGAAGCGGCCGAAATGTCGAGGGTGCAATTGCCCAGCTCGTGCCGGAACGGCACCTGCCGCACCTGCATTTGCCAGCTGGTGAGCGGCCAAGTGACTTACACCGTGGAATGGCCTGGCCTGTCGGCCGAAGAAAAGGCCGAAGGGCTGGTGCTGCCCTGCGTGGCACGGCCCATGTCCAACGTGGTGCTGGAACAGCCTGCCGCCACGGCGGTTTGATTGGCGCTGCAACACATGACCCCGATCCACGAAGACGAACACCTGTTGGTGCTGGAAAAACCCAGCGGCTTGTTGTCGGTGCCCGGTCGCGGCCCCGACAAGCAAGACTGCCTGGCCAGCCGTGTGCAAGCGATTTACCCCGAAGCGCTGGTGGTGCATCGCCTGGACCAAGACACCTCGGGCCTGCTGGTCATGGCCCGTGGCATTGAGGCGCAACGCCGCATGAGCCGCCTGTTTGAAACCCGCCAGGTACACAAACGCTATGTGGCCGTGGTGGCCGGGCAAGTGCTGCAAACCCAACACGAGGTGCCCACCGACGAAGACGGCTGGCGCACCATCGACGGGCCGATCCTGCTGGACTGGGAGCGCCGCCCAATCCACATCGTGCACCCCGATGGCAAACCCAGCCGCAGCCGTTGGCGTGCTTTGCAAAGCAGCGACACCGCCACGCTGGTAGAACTGGAACCCGTCACAGGCCGCACGCACCAACTGCGCGTGCACCTGCAAAGCATTGGCCACCCCATGCTGGGCGATGCACTCTACGCCCCTGCTCCCGTGCGGGCCCTCAGCCCGCGCTTGATGCTGCACGCGCAGTCGCTGGCATTTCCGCACCCGTTCACCGATGCGCCGATGGCGTTTTCTGCCACGACGGATTGGTCAGCCCATGCCCCATACGGCGCATTCAAGATGGCACCGATGATGACTTTTGAAGACTTCCAACAACAAGCCTTGGCCGAAGGTTTTGACGAGGTACTGGAACGACACTGGGAGCCCCATGTGGTGCTGGATGTGCACACCCACCCGTTTGCGGTCAAAGCCCGCCTCACTGCTGGGCAAATGTGGCTGAGCTGCACAGCGCCAGACGGCAGCCACCAAAAGCGCTACCTGACTCCGGGCGACGAGTTCGCGTTGTCCCGCGACGAACCCCATGCAGAGCAATACGGCCCCGAAGGCGCCACCTATTGGGTGGCCCGCAAGAACTGAGCAACCGTCAGTCGTCGATGCCCAGTTCCTGAATTTTGCGGGTGATGGTGTTGCGGCCAATACCCAGCTTCTGTGCAGCTTCGATGCGGCGGCCCCGTGTTGTGGCCAGCGCAGCTTGAATCAGGCTGGTCTCAAACCGGCGGGTCAGCACATCCCAGACATCGGTGCGCCCGGCATTCAGCAGGGCCAACGCCTCTTGCTCCAGACCCGGCTCCCATGTCGAAGCGGTCACCGCAGACGCACCAGAAACACCCAGCGCAAAAACATCTCCGGTGGCTGAGAGTTCAGACCCAGCCGACGAAGTCGCCTCATGGGCGTCCATCGACACATCCAGCCCCGCGCCACTCGGCTGCGTCCCAGAGGCAAGCACAGAGGCGGTGACACCCGACGACAGTGCGGTGAAAGGCACTGCAGCCGGGGCCAAGCTGGGGCGGCTTTCCAGCACTTCGGGTGGCAAATCCTTGACTTCAATCACTTGCGCAGGGGCCATCACGGTCAGCCAATGGCAGATGTTTTCCAGCTGGCGCACGTTGCCTGGAAACTGGAAATGGCTCAAGCGTTCAAGGGCTGCGTCGGCAATGCGCTTGGGCTCAACACCCAACTGCTGGGCACTGCGCTGCAAGAAGTAACGCGCCAACACGGGCACGTCTTCGCGCCGTTCGCGCAAAGCCGGCAGGCGCAGGCGAATCACGTTCAGGCGGTGGTACAGGTCTTCGCGGAACACGCCTTCCTTGACGCGTTGCTCCAGGTCTTGGTGCGTGGCGGCGATCACGCGCACATTGGCTTTGACGGCACTGTGCCCACCGACTCGGTAAAAATTGCCATCTGACAAAACGCGCAGCAAGCGGGTTTGCAGGTCAAACGGCATGTCGCCAATTTCGTCCAAAAACAGCGTGCCGCCATCGGCCTGTTCAAAGCGACCCCGGCGCGAGGCCTGAGCGCCCGTGAAGGCACCGCGCTCGTGCCCAAACAGTTCGCTCTCAAGCAGGTCTTTGGGAATGGCGGCGGTGTTGATGGCCACAAAGGGCTGGTTGGCGCGGGGCGAGTGTTTGTGCAGCGCATGCGCCACCAGCTCTTTGCCCGAGCCCGATTCGCCCGTGATGAGCACCGTGACATGGCTTTGCGCCAAGCGGCCAATGCCGCGAAACACATCTTGCATGGCCGGGGCTTGGCCCAGCATTTCTGGCGCATCGGCCATCTTTTCTTCGGCCACGTCTTCGCGCTGGCTCTCGCCCACGGCACGACGGATCAACTCCACCGCCTTGGGCAGGTCAAAGGGCTTGGGCAGGTATTCGAAGGCGCCACTGGAGAAGGCAGACACGGCGCTGTCCAGATCGGAAAACGCGGTCATGATGATGACCGGCAAACCGGGCATACGCTGTTTGATGGTGGCCAGCAAATCCAGCCCCGAGCCGCCGGGCATGCGAATGTCGCTGACCAGCACCTGCGGGCCATCGGCTTCGCTTTCTGAGTCCAGCGCCTTCAGGACCTCGCGCGGGTTGGTGAAGCTGCGTGTGGGCAAGCCTTCGCGCAGCAGTGCTTTTTCAAGCACAAAGCGAATGGATTGGTCATCGTCTACGATCCAGATCGGCTTCATCAACGTGGCACTTTCTGTGGTTCTCAAGGCAACGGAATCAAAATCTTGAAATCCGTACGGCCGGGCTCGCTGTCACACTCGATCATGCCGTGGTGTTGCTGAACAAAGGTTTGCGCCAATGTGAGCCCCAAGCCGGAGCCGCCTTCGCGCCCCGAGATCAACGGGAAGAAAATGCGGTCCTTGATCGAGTCTGGTACACCAGGCCCGTTGTCGATGACATGCAATTCCAATGCCAGGCGGTAACGCTGCTTGCCAAATGTGACTTGCCGCAAGATGCGGCTCTTGAGTGTGATCTGGCCATCGCCTTGCGCAATGCGCTCTTGCAGGGCCTGCGAAGCGTTGTGCGCGATGTTCAGCACCGCCTGAATCAGCTGCTCACGGTCACCGCGAAACTCAGGAATCGAGATGTCGTAATCGCGCACCACCTTGAGCCCCCGAGGAAACTCGGCCAGGATCAGCGTGCGCACCCGCTCACACACCTCATGGATGTTCACATCACCCACGACATGCGGGCGGCGGTGGGGCGCCAGCAGGCGGTCCACCAAGGTTTGCAGGCGGTCGGCCTCGTGGATGATGACCTGGGTGTATTCGGTCAGCTCTTTGTTTTCAAGCTCCATCTCCAGCAGCTGGGCCGATCCCCGGATGCCGCCCAAAGGGTTCTTGATCTCGTGGGCCAGGTTGCGAATCAGTTCTTTGTTGGCCTGGGCCTGCTCCAGCAGACGCTCTTCGCGCTCCTGGCGGGTTTGCTGTTCAACGGGCAAGAGCTCCACGATCACTTCGTCAGCCTGGTCCGACGGGGCCACGATCACATGCACAGGCAAGGGGTCTTCGTGGTGCAGTCGGCGCAGCTGGGCTTCGTAGCGCAGCGCGGCAAACTCGTTGGACTGCGCCCCCACCAGGGCCGCAGCCAAAGGCTGCGGGTCCAAAAAGCAGTCGGGCAGATAGGTGTCGTAAAGGGTGCGCCGGGACATGCCCAAGGCGTCTTCAAGAGCCGCATTGACAAAGCGCACACGGCCTTGGCCCTGCAACACTGCAACGGGAGTGGCCAACAAATCAAAGGCCTGAAATCGGAGAACTGACGTGGTCATGGCTTCAAGGTTTTCATGGCCAGTGGGCGATGTGCCAACTCGCGTTGCAAACTGTCGATATCGCGCTCTGCCCGGTCAATGGCGGCTTTGAGCGCGGTCACGCGGTCCTGGTATTTGTGGGGCGCGGCCTGTTCGCTTGCCCATTTGACTGGCGCGCCCTGCTTGTACTCTTGCACCAAACCTTGGTGCTGTTTCTGCACCCGCTGCAGCTCTTGATCCAGAATGGTGCGCGCCTGAACATCGCGCTCACCTTGCAGGGCGGTTACAGGCCGAGCGGGCTCTGTTTTGGTGCGCAGTTCGTCCACCCCAGGCGCATCGGCCATCACACTGGTGCGTGCAGATGAAGGGCGCAAACCCGAAATGACCGTGACGGCCTGTTCGGTCAAACGCTCACACTGCGTCATGTCGCGTGGGGCATTGGTGTATTCGGTGCCGCAGCGGTAAATGACCGCCTG
>JAGNWH010000029.1:9216-20195 GCA_017986055.1 Limnohabitans sp.
GCCTGATGCTTCATCTTGCGACTCCGATGTGGGCTGATTTTTGCAAAATTCGAATGGCACTGAACCAGAAAAAAAGGACGGCCAAAGCCGTCCTTTTGGTATTGCACTGGAATGTGCAATGTCATGCCTCTTACAGCGAGTAGTACATGTCGTATTCGACAGGCGACACTTCAACGCGGCTGCGGTTGACTTCTTGCATCTTCAATTCGATGTAAGCGTCGATCCACGAGTCGGTGAACACGCCACCCTTGGTCAAGAAAGCGCGGTCTGCATTGAGCGCGTCCAGTGCCTGGTCAAGGCTGGAGCACACAGTGGGGACCAACTTGTCTTCTTCTGGAGGCAAGTGGTACAGGTCTTTGGTCGCTGCTTCGCCGGGGTGGATCTTGTTTTCGATACCGTCCAAGCCAGCCATCAACAAGGCTGCGAAGCCGAGGTAAGGGTTGCACAATGGATCGGGGAAGCGGGCTTCCACGCGACGGCCCTTGTCGCTGGCGACGTTGGGGATACGGATCGAAGCCGAGCGGTTCTTGGCCGAGTAGGCCAATTTCACAGGGGCTTCGTAGTGTGGAACCAAACGCTTGTAGCTGTTGGTGCCGGGGTTGGTGATCGCGTTCAGGGCGCGAGCGTGCTTGATGATGCCGCCGATGTAGTACAGGGCGAATTCAGACAAGCCAGCGTAGCCATTGCCTGCGAACAGGTTCTTGCCGTCTTTCCAGATGGACTGGTGAACGTGCATGCCGGAACCGTTGTCGCCAGCGTAAGGCTTGGGCATGAAGGTGGCGGTTTTGCCGTAGGCGTTGGCCACGTTGTGGATCACGTACTTTTGCAGCAATGTCCAGTCGGCGCGCTCTACCAGTGTGGAGAAACGGGTGCCGATTTCGCACTGACCTGCGCCAGCCACTTCGTGGTGGTGAACTTCGACCGGGATGCCCACGGATTCGAGGATCAAGGACATCTCGCTGCGCATGTCGTGCGTGCTGTCAACGGGAGGCACTGGGAAGTAGCCACCTTTGACGCGGTTGCGGTGACCGCTGTTGCCGTTGTCCATCTTGGTGCCGCTGTTCCATGGGGCTTCGGCTTCGTCGATGGCGTAGAAGGTGTTGTTTGGCTCGGTGCTCCAGCGCACGTCGTCAAACAAGAAGAATTCTGGCTCGGGACCAAAGTAGGCGGTGTCACCCAGGCCCGATTGCTTGAGGTAAGTCTCGGCACGCTTGGCAATAGAACGTGGGTCACGCTCATAGGCCTTGCCGTCGGTGGGCTCGATCACGTCGCAGATCAGGACCAAAGTGACTTCTTCGAAGAAGGGGTCAATGATGGCGCTGTTGGCATCGGGGATCAACAACATGTCCGAAGCTTCGATGCCTTTCCAGCCAGCGATCGAAGAGCCGTCAAAGGCTTGGCCTTCTTCGAACTTGCTTTCGTCAAACTGCGACACGGGTGCAGTGATGTGCTGCCACTTACCACGGGTATCGGTGAAACGGAAGTCAACGAACTTGACTTCGTTCTCTTTCACCATCTTCATCACGTCTGCGACGGTCTTGGCCATCAAATTCTCCTGAATGGAAAGGGGGTTAAAAAGCTGTCGTACAGGTCTTGCAGTTTCTATGCCAACTTGGCTCAGCGGACCACACCCGAACAGTCCAAGATTGTGCCTTGACCCAAGCCGCTTGCGCATCTGCCCGCTGTAAAAAAAGTACCCCAACCGGGTTTTGCGATCCAACATGGGCCCTTGCAGCACGGGTTTTTAGGGAACACCCAGTGCCAACGTCTCCAGAGCCCTCGTCAATTTGCACTTAAATTGTGCAAAACCGCACTATTTTGGTGAATTTTAAATCAACGCACCAATTCAGGGCCATATTTCAGCTGGAACGCATTCAGCCCCAGTCGCAAGTCTGCGTAGGCCGCGTCGGCACGGCCGGGCTCTCCCTTGACCCCCAATTCGATGTGGCGGCCCCACTGCGGGTGATCCACACTGGGCAAGCTGAACACCTTGACGCCGGGGTGCGCGGCTTCGATGGCTTCCATCAGCGGGGTCAGCGTGGCCTCCATGGCGCCCAAAATGACCACCGATTTTTCAACGTAGGCGTTCTGACAAAAGTGGGCGCTGTATTGGGTGTCCAGCACCGACTCGATCATGGGCCAGGCCATGACCGGGAAACCGGGCACAAAATGCACCGCACCGCCACCCGCGCCCTGGCAACTGAAGCCGGGAATCTTGTTGTAAGGATTGCGGATGATGGTCGCGCCCTCAGGGAACACGCCCATGTTGAGCCGGTGGATGTTGTCAGGGCGATCGGGCTCGTAGGCCGTGCCCTGCTCTTTGGCTGTGTCTTGCATGCGCTCTTGAATCAGCAGCTTGGCTTGCGGGTGCAAGGCCAAAGGCACCCCGAGGGCCCGTGCGGCGCATTGCCGGGTGTGGTCGTCAGGCGTGGCGCCAATGCCGCCGCAACTGAACACCACATCGGCCGAAGCCAAGGCCCGCTGCAGTGTGGCGGTGATGCGCTCGGGCGAATCGCCCACATAGTCGGCCCAACTCAGCGTCAGCCCTCGGGCCGACATGAGCTCAATGACTTTGGGCATGTGCTTGTCCTGGCGTTTGCCGGACATGATTTCGTCGCCAATGATGATCAGGCCAAAGGTGGGGGTCGTGCTGGTCATGGGGAGTTGGAGTTGGCTCAAAGGGTTCGAAGAATTCAAAGGCTGGGTCGGGGTACGACATCGGTCACACCGTCCGGCGTGTCGCCCGCGTCTTCGCCCAATCGGGCGGCAACATGGGGCGAAGGGGGCACGGCGGGCAAAACCTCATCGACTGCGGCGTGCTGAGGTTCATCACGCAGCGCGGACAAAGCAGCCAAGGCAAAGTGGGCAAACCACAGCGAGGAAAAGGCAAACACCAGGGTGTAGATCCAGATGGCCACAGGCACCAAAATCACAAACGCTGCGGCAAACAAAGCACCCGAGGCCCACACCAAGCTGGGTGCTGCCCCCATGAGGCCCGTGACCACGCCCATGCCCAGCAGGCTGATGCGGTGGCGTGCCATCAGGGTGTGGCGCTCGTCGGCACTGGCAAACTCGGCCAACACCTCAAAGGCCATGACGCGGTAGGTCAGCCAACCCCAAATCAGTGCGGGCAAAAGCATGGCCAGCGGCGGCACCAGCCACATGGGCAAGGTCAACAACAAAGCACCCAAGGCCAGCAGCAAAGACAAAAAAGTCCACCACAAACTGAACAGCCAACTGCCGCCCTGTTTGCGCTGCAGGCCCGCAAAGCGCCGATCGGCCACCAAACGCGTGAGCGATGGCGTCATCAAAAAAGACACCGCCAGCAAGCACGCGACAACAACAAGGGGCGTGACTGAAAAAATCACCAACAACGGGGCCACCACGGTTTTCAGGTCGGGCAAGCCAATGCCCTCCAGCCAACGCCACACCACCGCCAACCAACTGGACGCATCCAGCCAGGCCCGCACCCAAGTCACGGCGATGTCCCAGTACCAATAACCCAGCAACCAGGACAGGGCCACGATCAACACCAGCGGCAAAACCGACAAGCCGATCACCCGGGGGTAGAGGCAATACATCGCAGCACGCCAAAAAGAATCGATCAACAGTTTCATGGCTGAAAGCTTAACAGTTGAACCGGGCTTGGCAGCCAGCCCCGAAGCTCAGGCCCGACCCAGCAGCCGCAGCAAGCCTTGCCGCTGCTGAGCCCAAAAGCCGCTCCCGTAGTCGCGCCCCTGCTCCACCTGGTCGCGCACGCCGGTGGGGTCATACCGCAGCTGAAAATCTGCGGTGCCAAAAAGCATGTCCCACCATGGCAACAACACCCCGAAGTTGCTGCCGCCCAAAACGGTTCGACCTTGAGAGTGCGACTCGTGGCCGATGCCAATGCTGTGGTGCCTGCGGTGAAAGCGCGGGCTAACCCACAGGCGCTCGCCTATGCGGCCAAACCACACGCGCAAATTGGCATGCTGAAAGTTTTCGCTCAACTGGCTGATGGCCACCAGCGCCACAAATTGCCCCGGCCCCACACCGATCAGCACGGCCACCGTGGACAAGATCAGGCTGGTCACGATGTCGTCCAGCAAGTGGTTGCGGTTGTCGGTCCACATGGTCATTTGGCGTTGCGCGTGGTGCAGCGAGTGCAAAGCCCACCAAGTGTTGGACTGGTGCTGCGCCCGGTGAATCCAGTAATGCACAAAATCGAACACCACCAAATAAAGCAAAAAACCAGGCAGCGCTTGGTCGGTCACGCCGGGCCACAGGCCATCGAGGTGCAAGGTGGGCCAGCCCATGCCGCGCAGCACGCCCCAGCCTTGCTCAAACGCGTAATCGAGCGTGAAAAACATGCCCAGCTTGAACAGGCCCAGGCGGTGAATCAGGGTGTAGAGCACATCGACCCGTACTGCCTTGGCGTGGGTCTGTGCATCTACAGGCCACAAGCGTTGCAGTGGGCCGATGACCACGAGCATGACGGCAATCTGCAGCAGGCCCACCACCACCCAACCCGTGCCTTCGTAGGCTTTTTCCAGCAGGTGGCCCTGCCCTGCGGCAAAGGCGATGGGTTGCACCACCACTTCGTAAAGCGTCTCTTGCAACCAGGCAAAACTGTCAAGCAAAAAGTCCATGCGCTTATTGTCGCGAATCGGGCAAACCCGGCAGTGCCAAGGGGTGCTGGCGAACCCAGTCGCGGTAAGCGGGGTGTTCGCGCAAAGTGGCAAAGCACAGGCCACGTGCCTTCAGGCCCACGATCAGCGGCTCCAGCACAGTCGGTGCCCACGGGTCTTGGCGCGACCAAATGCCCAAATGCGCCATCAGAATGTCACCTTGCCGGATGTTTTTCAAGGCTTTTTGCAGCAACTGCGCGTTGGGGTAGCTGTCGCTGGGCAGTTCGTCACCCAAAAAACCGGCATCGGCCCAACCCACATGATCGAAGCCGCATTGCCGCGCCGCCTCAATCAGGCGAGGCGAGGTTTTTCCGCCAGGGGCCCTGAACAGGGGCAACGGAGCTTGTCCGGTCATGTTTTGCAAACGCCGGGCTGCCTGCCGCAAGTTGTCACAGTACTGTTGCGGCGTCCATGTGAGGCTTTGGCCTGCTTGTGCCCCCGCGCTGGGACGCATGCGAAATTTCTGAATACCGCCTTCTTGCACATCGCCACGCCAGTAGGCGTGGTCCCAGGTGTGCGAGGCAAATGCATGCCCCTCCGATGCTCGGGCTTTCCACCAAGAGGCCCAGTGCTGGCCCAGCGTGCCATCGCCCTCTCGGGTCTTTTCATGCGCCGCAAAAAAAGTGACTTTCACTTGTTGGCGCTGCAACACCTCGGCAATCAAGGGCGCAACGCCCATGTGGCCGGTGTCAAACGTGAGGTAGACCGGGTGCGTGCAGCTCGGCGATGAAGCCAACGATGGCGAAGGCGTTTGTGCAAGCGCAGACAACGGCCATGCGATGGCCAGCAACAGGCCTGTCAGGATGTCAGTTGCGGCCCGCATGGTCCAGCGTCCACACCCCATGAGGCGATTTGCCCACACGCACCTGTCGCACCACCTGGCGGCTGGCGATGTCGATCACCGTGAGCTTTTTGGCCCAACGCGAAGCCAACAACAATGTTTTGCCATCTTTGCTCACGTCCATGCAGTCCGGGCCCGAGGGGCCGGGCAGCTCGGCCACCACGTCCATGCTGACGTAGTCGATCTGGCTGACCGTATTGGCCACGCGGTTGCTGACCAACACATGGCGCTTGTCGCCCAACGCCCTGAAAGCGTGGGCCCCCTTGCCCGTAGGCAACATCTTGACCTTGCGCGGTGTTCCGCTGCTCACGTCGTAAACCTCGACGCCTTCACCGCCCGTCAGCCCCACCAGCAGCGTTTTGTCATCGGGCGTGCCAAAGACATCAGCGGGCATGGGTCCGGTGGGCACCCGGCTCTTCAGGGTTTGAGTGGCCAAATCAATCGTGACCAGCTCGTCGCTGTCCTGCATGGTGGCCCAGATGGTGGTGCTTTTGCTGTCGATCCAGAGGTGGCTGGGCGTTTTGCCGGTGGCTATGCGCTTGGCCAGCGTAGGGGTTTGGCCGTCCCAACGGTAAATATCAACGTGGTTCAGTCGGTTGGCCGCCGTGACAAACCATTTCATATCGGGCGAAAAACGCAGTTGATAGGGGTCCAGAATGCCGGTCAGCGTGCGCTGCACCTCGGCTGTGCGCGGATGAATGAAAGTGAGCGAATCGCTCAGGGCATTGGCGACAATGACCGATTTTTCATCGGGGGTCATGTACAGATGGTGTGGCTCTTTGCCGGTAGGTATCCGTTTTTTCTCGGTCCAGGTGACCGGATCGATTACGCTCACATTGCCCTCAAGCGAGTTGAGAACAAAAACCGGAGCCGGGGTCTGGGCCGAGGCCGCATGGGTCAAAACCACCAACAGACCAGAAGCCAAAAATCGGAAAAATAGAGACAACAAGTTCACAAACGCTTTCTTTAATCGCGCTTGAGTGTAATCGCCCACCTCCACAGGAATTCAGATGCAGGTCAACCTTTCATCAAAAATCAAAATTCATGGCATTGCGCTGGAGGTGCAGCGCATCGCCGAGTCAAACGGTCTAGGCGCTCCCGTGCTGGTTTTTTTGCATGAGGGCTTGGGCAGCGTGGCCATGTGGCGTGACTGGCCCACCCAGCTGTGCGCGCGCTTGGGCTGCCAAGGGTTGGTGTATTCAAGGCAGGGTTATGGCCAGTCAGATGCGGTGCCGGATGTGCGCGGACCTTCGGCTCAAGCGGCTGGCCAACGCCACGGCCGTTTGCTGCCCGACTACATGCACCGCGAAGCGCTGGAGATCTTGCCTGCCTTGCTGCAGGCATTGGACATTGAGCGCCCGGTGCTGCTGGGCCACTCGGACGGCGGCACCATTGCGCTGATCCATGCCAGCCGTTTCGACGTGGCAGGGTGCGTGGTCATGGCCCCGCATGTGGTGGTCGAAGACATTTCAGTCAAAGCCATCACGGCTGCACGCGACGCCTACCAAAACGGCCCCCTGCGCCAGCGTCTAGAGCCCTACCACGCCGATGTGGACTGCGCATTTTGGCAATGGAACGATGTGTGGTTGAGCGACACGTTTCGCCCATTTGACATCCGACCAGAGCTGGGCGGCATTTGCGCACCTTTGCTGGCCATTCAGGGCGAGGCCGACCCCTACGGCACGATGGCCCAGATCGACGACATCGCCCGGGCCGTGCCCCAAACGCAGTTGCTCAAGCTGGCCCATTGCGGCCATTCCCCCCACCGCGACCAGCCCGAAGCGGTGGCGCAAGCGGTACAGGCCTTCATGAGCGCTCTGTAAGTCAGGGCTTGAGCAAAGCCAAGTCTTCGTCGTTCAACCAGCGCCACTGGCCTGGTGCCAAGTCGTTCAACACCAACCCGCCAATTTGCGAACGGTGCAGGCCCTCGACCCGGTTGCCCACCGCCGCCAGCATGCGCTTGACCTGGTGGTATTTGCCTTCGGTCAGGGTCAGCTTCAGGTGCAGTTCGCCCACCGCCTCGCAGGCAGCGGCTTTGACGGGTTTGGGGTCATCGTCCAGCACCACACCGGTCAACAGTTTGTCGACCATCTCGGGCGTGATCGGGTGTTTGGTGGTCACCTCGTACACCTTGGGCACATGGTGCTTTGGAGAGCTCATTTTGTGGATGAATTGGCCGTCATCGGTCAGCAAGAGCAAGCCCGTGGTGTCCTGATCGAGTCGACCCACGGCCTGCACGCCCTGCACCGCCGCTTTTTGGGGGCGCTGGCGCAAAGGGGCTGGCAACAAGGTGTAAATGCTCGGCCATGTCGACGGTTTTTGCGAACACTCGGTGCCTGCGGGCTTGTGCAACAGCACATAGGCTTTTTCCTTGAACGGCCAGTCTGTGCCCTGCACCTTGAAATGCAGGTCTTCGAGTTCGAAGAATTCGCCCGAATCGGTCACGGTTTCGCCGTTGACTTGCACATGGCCTTGCTGAACCAGTCCGGCACACACGCGGCGGGTGCCAAAGCCCTGGCAGTACAAGATGTCTTCAAGGCGCATGGGTTTGAGAGATTTGGCTTTCATGGGGCATGATTGTCGCCGCGAAACGGCCCCCACTTTTTGCAGGAGATACCGCCCATGAGCGCAGCCCTTGAAACCCTCACCCGCATGACCAATGCCTTGGCCGCCTGCAGCCAAGGTGCATCGCCACAACAAGAGATGATCCAGCTGTGGCGCAGCGGCGCGGCCAGCCTGGCCTTGCCCGACAAATATGGCCACGTGCTGGGTGATTTACTCGACCGCTTGGAAGCCAGCGCCCTGTTCAGCGGCGAAAGCTGCTCGTTCAGCCAAAAAGACCTGTTCGATAACCTGCAATTGTGGGCCGACAAGGCACGGGCCAAGCTCTCAGCTCAGTAGATTGGCAGCCAATTGACGGCCATGATGCGTCACAAGGTCGGCGGCTTCAGCCCGGACATGGCGCCCTAAAAAAGCCACCGCGCTTCGGGGCTGAAGCCACCAAGCGACAAGCCACCCCAAATGACAACGGGCCCCGAAGGGCCCGTTGTCATTGTGCAAAGCAGTGAATTACTTCAAAGCCTTGAAGCGCACGCGCTTGGGCTTGGCGCCCTCTTCACCCAGACGGCGTTTCTTATCGGCTTCGTATTCCTGGTAGTTGCCGTCAAAGAACACCCACTGGCTATCGCCCTCGGCGGCCAGGATGTGGGTGGCAATGCGGTCCAGGAACCAGCGATCGTGGCTGATGACCATGATGGAGCCGGCAAATTCCAGCAGCGCATCTTCCAAGGCGCGCAGTGTTTCCACATCCAAATCGTTTGATGGCTCGTCCAGCAGCAACACGTTGCCGCCTTCGATCAGCGTTTTAGCGAGGTGCAAACGGCCGCGCTCGCCGCCTGACAGCATGCCGACCTTTTTTTGCTGGTCGCCGCCGTTGAAGTTAAAACGCCCGCAATAAGCCCGGCTGGCCATCTGGAACTTACCGACGTTGATGATGTCCAGACCGCCCGAGACATCTTCCCAAACGGTTTTGTTGTTGTCCAGGTCGTCGCGGTTCTGGTCTACAAAGGCCATGCGCACGGTCTGACCGATGGTGACTTCACCGCTGTCGGGCTGCTCTTTACCGGCGATCAGCTTGAACAAAGTCGATTTACCAGCCCCGTTGGGGCCGATGATGCCGACGATGGCGCCCGCAGGCACCTTGAAGCTCAGGTTGTCGATCAACAAGCGATCGCCAAAAGACTTGCTGACACCATTGAACTCAAACACTTCATTGCCCAGACGCTCGGCCACGGGGATGAAGATCTCCTGGGTCTCGTTGCGTTTTTGGTAATCGTGGTCAGACAGCTCTTCGAAGCGGGCCAGACGCGCCTTGCTCTTGGCCTGACGGCCTTTGGGGTTGGAGCGGGCCCATTCCAGTTCTTTCTTCATGGCTTTGGAGCGGGCATCTTCGGTGCGCTGCTCGGTGGCCAATCGGGCGTCTTTTTGCTCCAGCCAGCTGGAGTAGTTGCCTTTGTACGGAATGCCGGAGCCCCGGTCGAGTTCCAAAATCCACTCGGCGGCGTTGTCCAGGAAGTAACGGTCGTGGGTGATGGCCACCACAGTGCCCGAAAAACGCTGCAAGAACAGCTCGAGCCAGTCCACCGATTCGGCATCCAAGTGGTTGGTTGGTTCGTCGAGCAGCAGCATGTCGGGGCGCGACAGCAACAAGCGGCACAGGGCCACGCGGCGTTTTTCACCACCCGACAATTTGCCGATGATGGCGTCCCAAGCGGGCAAGCGCAGCGCGTCAGCGGCGATTTCCAATTGGTGCTCGGAGGCGTCGCCTGCGGTCGAAATGATGGCTTCGAGCTGGGCCTGCTCGGCAGCCAAGGCGTCAAAGTCGGCGTCTTCTTCGGCGTAAGCCGCATAAACCTCTTCCAGGCGGGCTTGTGCGGCTTTGACTTCGCCCATGCCGCTTTCAACGGCTTCGCGCACAGTCTGCTCGGGGTCCATCACGGGTTCTTGGGGCAAATACCCGATTTTCAGACCCGCCATCGGGATGGCTTCGCCTTCGATTTCCTTGTCGATACCGGCCATGATCTTGAGCAAAGTGGACTTGCCCGAGCCGTTCGTGCCCAGCACGCCAATCTTGGCACCGGGGAAGAAAGACAGCGAAATGTCTTTGAGAATGTGACGCTTGGGCGGCACGATCTTGCCAACCCGGTTCATCGAAAATACGTATTGAGCCATGTGTAAACCTGAATAAAAAAGGGCAGAGACCCATCACCCCAAGGGCGTCAGCTCTGCACCGCAGCCCTGCATATGGGCTCTGTTGCGGTGTATGCAACCCGGCATTATCCCAGCTTGCCAGGCTGCACAAAGAAAAATCAGAGCGAGCGCTCGGACAACTTGCCTGAACGGCTGGAAAACTGCACCAGGCTGTTCAACGCTTCGAGCTGAACCCGGGCGCTGCGCGTGCCATAGACCTCGGCCCGCAGCCAGGCACATTCGGCGTCCAGCGACTCGTCTGAGGCCAGACTGCACCACCACACACGGCCCTCGCCATCCCAGCGGTAACCACGCGACTTGAGCTTGTCTTTGGCCTCAAACGGCGCACCCGTGGCACGCAGTTTGTAGCGCGTCTGTCCGGCACCCGCTAAAAGGCGCGACAAACCGGTTTGACCATCGGCCAGCGGCGAAGCCAGCACCTGCAACAAGGCATGGCAATCGACCTGCGCCCGGTGCGCGTCGTAAAACCAACCGCGCTCGGACGCCAAAAACTCCAGCTTGGCCGAGCCACTGCCCTCTTTCTTCCAGTCGATGCCCTGAAAAGAACAGCCCCAGGCCTTGCCCGCAAAGACGGGCCAGCGGCCTTCAACAAATGGCCGGTCAAACCCGGCGTTGTGCGCCACGATCAAGTCGGCCTGCGCCACCATCGCCGTCACAGCGGCATCGTCGATGCGCTGCCCCTGCACCATGCTGTCGTCGAT
>JAGNWH010000030.1:0-19941 GCA_017986055.1 Limnohabitans sp.
GTCGAAAGCAACCAGACCGACGAGGTTTGGTCTGGCGCCGAGCTGAGCCGCCGCATGCAAGGCAAAGTGGGCGCATTGACCACCGGCAGCGAGCGCATCGACTCGGCGTTGCTGCAAGCCAACCCGCAGTTGCGCATCGTGGCCAACATGGCCGTGGGCTACAACAACTTCGACGTGCCCGCCATGACCGCTGCAGGCGTGTTGGCCAGCAACACGCCCGATGTCTTGACCGAGACGACGGCTGATTTCGGCTTTGCACTGCTCATGGCCACGGCCCGTCGCATCACCGAAAGCGAACACTTTTTGCGTGCCGGAAAGTGGACCAAGTGGAGCTACGACATGTTTGCCGGGGCCGAGGTGCATGGCTCGACCATCGGCATCATCGGCATGGGCCGCATCGGACAGGGCATTGCCCGCCGCGCCGCACATGGCTTTGGCATGAACGTGATCTACCACAACCGCTCGCGTTTGAGCCCCGAGTTGGAGGCCGAATGCAAAGCCCGCTATGTGTCCAAACAAGAGCTTCTTCAAACCGCTGATCATGTGATGCTGGTGGTGCCTTACAGCGCCGAATCGCACCACACCATCGGCGCTGCCGAGTTGGCGCTGATGAAGCCCAGCGCCACCTTGGTCAACATCGCTCGCGGCGGCATCGTGGACGATGCGGCTTTGGCCAAGGCCTTGGCCGCGGGCCAGATCGCAGCGGCGGGTCTGGATGTGTTCGAGGGCGAGCCCCAAGTTCACCCCGATTTGCTCAAGGTTCCCAATGTGGTGTTGACGCCCCACATCGCCAGCGCCACGGTCAAGACCCGACGGGCCATGGCCCAGTTGGCCGCCGACAACCTGATCGCTTACCTGACCCGTGGCCAAGCGCTGACCCCGCTGAACACTTTGCCGGGCGCTGCGGCATGAACGAATGGGTTTTGTTGGCCTTGGTGGGCTTGAACCTGCTGGTGGTGTTGGTGTTGTTGTTCCGCTCCAAAACGGCCCCACAGGAAGACACGGACGCCGCAGCCAAGATCGCAGCAGACCAAACCGCCGAGCAAATGGCGTGGCAGCTGCAACAGTTTGCGGCGGTGCAAGCCCAGACCGAACGGCTGGAGCGCGAGCTGCGCACCGAAATCAACCAGTCCGGCGTGCAAGGGCGGCAAGAGGCCATGCAGACGCTCACGCTGTTTCAGCAATCGCTGTTGCAGCAAAGCGCCGAAGCCACGCGCACGCAAAACCAACAGATTGACGCGCTGGCTCAACAGCTGGCCTTGCTGCAAAAAAGCCTGACCGACAGCCTGGCGCAACAGGTCAATGCGCTGTCAGAGTCGAACGCCCGGCGCTTGACTGAGATGCGCGGCACCATGGAGACGCAACTCGCCCAACTGCAGCAAAGCAACGCCGCCAAGCTGGACGAAATGCGCCAGACGGTGGACGAAAAGCTGCAGGCCACGCTGCAAGCCCGCTTGGGTGAAAGCTTCAAGCAAGTGGCCGAGCGGCTGGAACAAGTGCACAAAGGTTTGGGCGAAATGCACAACCTGGCCCAGGGCGTGGGCGACCTCAAGCACCTGCTGACCAACGTCAAAACCCGAGGCATGTTTGGCGAGGCGCAGTTGGCTTCGTTGCTCGAGCAGGTGCTCACGCCCGAGCAATACGCGGTGCAGGTGGCCACGCGTCCTGGCGACAAAAACCGGGTGGACTTTGCCATCCGGCTGCCTGGCCGATCGGACAGCGGTGACCCGGTTTGGTTGCCCATCGACGCCAAGTTTCCTAACGAAGACTACGAGCGTTTGCTGGAAGCACAAGGCCGTGCCGACCCGGTGCAGGCCGAGCTGTGCGCCAAGGCGCTGGAAACGCGCATCAAGCTCGAAGCCAAGTCCATTGCCGAAAAATACCTCGAGCCACCGTACACCACCGACTTTGCCATCTTGTTTTTGCCCACCGAAGGGCTTTACGCCGAAGTGCTGCGCCGCCCCGGTTTGATGGAAACCTTGCAGCGCGACCACCGCGTCACGCTGGCGGGCCCGACCAACTTGATGGCCTTGCTCAACGCGCTGCAAATGGGTTTCCGGACTTTGGCCCTTGAAAAACGCTCTAGCGAGGTCTGGCAGGTGCTGGGCGCGGTCAAGACCGAGTTTGGCAAGTTTGGCGATGTGCTGGACAAAGTCCGCAACCAGACGCAAACCGTGCTCAACACCCTGGACCAGGCCCAGACCCGCAGCAACGTGATGAACCGGGCTTTGCGCCAGGTCGATGCTTTGCCCGAACCCGAAGCGCAAGCGCTTTTGCCTGGCGGTGACGTTTGACAACGCCGTTGGGGCAGGCTGACCTGACATGAAAAACCCTTTGCCACGGCTCATCGCAGGGCAGGTTTTCTTGCACGCGTGCATGGCGGGCATGCGCATGGCAATCCCCTTGCTGGCCCTTAAACAGGGTTTCAGCGCCATGGCGGTGGGCGCCTTATTGGCTTTGTTTGCCCTGACTCAGGTGTTTTTGGCTTTGCCTGCGGGGCGTTATGCCGACCGCAAGGGCCTCAAAAAACCCTTGCTGATCAGTGTGGTCATGTCGTCTGTGGGGGCCGGTCTATCGGTCTTGTGGCCGATTTTTCCGGTCATGTGCCTGAGCGCTCTGGCCACCGGCGGTGCCACGGGCATGGCCGTCATTTCACTGCAACGCCACGTTGGGCGCATGGCCCAAGACCCGGCAGAACTCAAGGCTGCCTTCAGCTGGTTGTCGATTGGCCCGGCCATTTCCAACTTTTTGGGGCCGGTACTGGCGGGCGTGTTGATCGACTACGCCGGGCCAGAGCCCGCCCATGTCACGGGCTTTCGCTGGGCCTTTTTGTGCATGGCGGTGCTGCCTTTGAGCACTTGGTTTTGGGTGCGCAAGGTGCCTGAACTGCACACGCCCAAGTCGATTGACCATGCCGCGCCGCGCCGTGCCATGGACCTGTTGGCCGAACCCATGATGCGGCGCTTGCTTGGCGTCAATTGGCTGCTGTCTTCTTGCTGGGACGTGCACACCTTTGTGGTGCCTGTGTTGGGCCACGAGCGGGGCTTCAGTGCATCGGTGGTGGGCACCATCCTAGGCGCTTTCGCCATCGCTGCAGCGTTCATCCGGGTGTGTTTGCCCTGGATCTCGCGCCATGTGCAAGAGCACCAAATCATCACGGGGGCCATGGTGTGCACGGCCCTGTTGTTTGGCCTTTACCCTTTCATGCCCACGCCCTGGAGCATGGGCCTGTGCTCGGTGCTGCTGGGCTTGGTGTTGGGCACAGTGCAGCCCATGATCATGAGCACCTTGCACCAGATCACGCCACAGCACCGCCAAGGCGAAGCGCTGGGTTTGCGGCTGATGAGCATCAACGCGTCCAGCGTGCTCATGCCCATGCTGTTCGGGGCGGCAGGCGCTGTGGCGGGTGTGGCCCCGGTGTTCTGGGTGGTGGGCAGTGTCGTGGGTTTGGGATCGCGTGCCGCTTGGCGGCTTCGTCCCGGCCAGCGCCACTGATCACTCGGGTCCTTTTTGTCCGGACTGCCGTTTACAGGCCAGTCACAGCCAACTGGTAGAAGTCACAAATCACCTGCCAAGCAGCCTCGGGCGTATCTACGTAGCGAAACAGTTTCAGGTCTTCTTGTGAAATGGTGCCTTCCTCTACCAGCACATCCATGTTGATCAGGCGTTTCCAGTAATCGCTGCCAAACAGCAAGATCGGCACGGGCCGTGCTTTGCGCGTTTGCACCAGCGTCATCACTTCAAACAGCTCATCCAGCGTGCCAAATCCTCCCGGAAAGGCCACCAAGGCCTTGGCGCGCATCATGAAATGCATTTTGCGCAGCGCAAAGTAATGAAACTTGAAGCTCAGCTCGGGCGTGACATAAGGGTTGGGATGTTGTTCGTGGGGCAGGGCAATGTTGAGTGCGACTGAGGGCGCACCTGCTTCTTTGGCGCCCCGATTGGCCGCTTCCATGATGCCGGGGCCGCCGCCTGTGCAAATGTAGAGTTTTTCGTCATCGGGCAAACAAGAACAAGACTGCGCCACCAACTGGGCAAAGACCCGGGCGTTTTCGTAATGTTGTGCGTTGCGCACCCCGGTTTCGGCTTGGGTGATGCCTTGCGGTTCACCGCTCAGTGCCGCTGCCTGCAGTTTGGCCTGCGCCGTGGCCATGTCGGGGAAGCGGGCACTGCCAAAAACCACCACCGTGTGTTCAATCTTGGCCTCGGTCTGGGCCAAATCGGGTTTGAGCATTTCCAGCTGGAAACGGATGCCCCGGGTTTCGCGGCGCAGCAGAAATTCAGGGTCGGCAAAGGCCAGTCGGCTGGCTTGCGGCTCCAGCAAACCGGCATCGTGAAACTCGGTGTGCGTTTCAGCCCAGGCGTGGGGCAAAGAGGGCGCTTGAAGGTCTTGGATCGATTGCATGCAGCCATTGTGCCTTTGCACTGTGGCGGTCGAGTGGGCTTGTTTGGGCAAGCGTCCATGAAAAAAGCCCCTTGCGGGGCTTTCTTCAGGGTTCGTCTTCGATTAGACGCGCTTGCGGTATTCGCCAGTGCGTGTGTCGATTTCGATCTTGTCACCTTGGGCCACAAACAAAGGCACGGGCACTTCCAGACCGGTAGCGATCTTGGCGGGCTTGAGCACTTTGCCGGAGGTATCGCCTTTGACGGCTGGCTCGGTCCAAGTGATCTCGCGCACCACGCTGGTCGGCAATTCGACCGAGATGGCTTTCTCGTTGTAGAACACCACTTCGAGTTCCATGCCGTCTTCGAGGTAGTTCAGGGCGTCACCCATGTTGGTGGCTTCGACTTCGTACTGGTTGAACTCGGTGTCCATGCAGACATACATCGGGTCAGCAAAATAAGAGTAGGTGCACTCTTTCTTGTCCAGAATGACCTGGTCCATCTTGTCGTCGGCGCGGAACACGACTTCGGTGCCGAAGTTGGCAATCAGGCTTTTGAGCTTCATGCGCACGGTGGACGAGCCACGACCGCCGCGTTGGTATTCGGTGCGCAGGACGACCATGGGGTCTTTGCCGTGCATGATGACGTTGCCGACGCGGATTTCTTGAGCGGTTTTCATAGGATTTGAATCTGGAATGAAGAGGGATGGCCTTAAGCCAAGCCCATTATTCTAACCTCTGGAGCTCGGTTTTTTGGCGGGCAAGGTGGGCGGGGATCAATCCCGAGCTGTCAGGCCATGCGCCAGGCCGCCCAGCACAATGCCAGCCAAGGCCCACAAAATGTCGGTGTTGCCCGTGCCCAAAGCCGCAATGGCCGGGCCAGGGCAAACGCCGCTGAGGCCCCATCCCATGCCAAAAATGGCCGAACCAATGACCGTTTGGCGGTTCCAACTGGCAGGCTGAGTGAGGAACTGACCGCCCAACAAGGGGCGAGCAAACCAGCGCGGAAAGCCTTTGTAGGCCAGCAGGGCCAGCCCCGCTGCGCCGCCCATCACCAACATGAGCCCCCAGTCTTGAAAGCGCAAGAAACTCAAGACCACTTCGGGCTGAACCATGGTGGCCAGCGACAGGCCAAAGCCGAATAAGGCCCCGGCGAGCAAAGTGACCAACGCTTTGGGCAGGGTGAGGGTGTGAGGGTTCAAAGTCTGTGTGTTCATGCCAGGCCTTTCGTGGTGATCGCCAGCAGGTTGGCGGTCATAAAGGCGGTGGCCATGAAAGTGAGCACCGCGCCCAAGGACGGCAATTGCAATGAGCCCAGCCCACAAATGCCGTGGCCCGAGGTGCAGCCATTGCCCAGACGGGCACCATAACCCACCAAAAAGCCGCCAAGCAACAGCTGCCACGCGGGCACGCTGGTGTGCTGCGCTTCACCGCCCGCCAGCGCAAAGCGCCAGACCAAGGCCCCCAGCACCACACCCAAGGCATAAATCAAGCGCCAGTTGCGGGTGTTCAAAAAGCGGTCTTGCCGAAAAAAGTCACGTTTCAACACAAAGGACCAACTGCTGGAAAAAACGGTGCTCATGCCGCCGACCCAGCCGTTGAACAGGTACAGCAGCGCCACGCCAGCGCCAATCGTCAAGCCGCCCAGCAGATAGTGCTGCCAGCCGAGGGGGAAGAGGGTGTCAATCAATGTCATGGGGCCGGATTATCGGTGAGTGCTTGAAGGCACCGTTGTGTGAAGGGGTCGAGGCAAAGACCGGTGTGCGCGATTTTGCAAGCCATGACTCCCAGTCACGGTGCTGTGTGCGGGGGGGCCATGTGCGCGATCAATTGGCTCACCAAATCGGCCTGACTGGACAGCTGTTGCCGCGCTGCATGAACGCAAGCGGTCCATTCCGCCAGCAGGCCAGCATGGGGGATGGTCAATTCGCCCCCCTCAAGCCCATTCCAAACCCGGTGCGCCTGTCGCAGGCTTTCAGGGGCCTGCAGCCAATCCAAAAACGCTTCCAGCTTGGCGTGGTGGGCGTTGTCGTCTTGAGGGTAGATGTGCCAGATGAAGGGCTGGCCCGCCCACAGTGCCCGCACCAGCGAGTCTTCGCCGCGCACAAAGTTGAGGTCGCAGGCCCAGAGCATCTCGTCAAAGCCGTTTTGGTCGGTGTAGGGCAGGGTGCTCCAGCTCGGCTGCGCGGTCATGTGGGCCACGGCTTGTTGCACGGCTGCCAGCGGTCGGCCAGGGGTGACCAGCAGGTGGTGCGGTGTGCCCACCAGTTGGCTCAGCAGCTGGGGCAGTGCTGCGGGCTCGTAGCAAAACAAGCTGATCAGCAGGCCGTCAGGGGCCAGATTGGGGGCGTGTTGTTCACGCCAGGCAGCGCTGTCAAAGCTTTGTTGCCGGGCCAGCCAGTCGGCCTCACGCAGCAAGCCGCCGGTATCGGGTGTGAAGCCGGGATAAAAGAAAGCCTTGCTCCAGCCCTTGGCCGGGCCGCTCATCACGGGTGAGGGCAGGCCGTGCATGCGGGGCACCCAGCTTTCAGCGCTCAGGTATTCGAGGTTGATCCAAACGGGCTGCTTGGAGCGCGTGGCGACAGCGTGGGCCACAAAGGTTTCGGGCAGGGTGCAGCCAAAGGCTTCGACCCAAACATCGCCCGGCGGCAAGCTGGCCAACAAGGCCAGATCGCTGGCGTCTGCCCAAGGCAGCACCCGGATGTGGGGCCATTGGGCTTGCCAATTGTCCGGGGCCATCCAAGCCAGAGCCGAGGCATCGTCCACCCACAGGCGCACCGATTGCCCGGCATCGGCCAGTTGACGGGCCAGTCGCCAGCACACACCCAGGTCGCCGTGGTTGTCGATGACGGTGCAAAAGAGGTCCCATTGTTTGGGGGGCTGGCGCGTGTTCATGGTGGGGGATTGTCGCCGGGTTGCGTGGATGGGCTTGCCGACAAGCAGCGGGTTCGAATGTGGGCATCTGTTTGCCGCCACAATACGCGCCATGATGGCCGAACACGACGAATCCCTGCTTGCCCAAGTGGCTGCGCTTCCGGCTTTGCCGGGGGTTTACCGCTACTTTGATGCGCAGGGCAATGTGTTGTATGTCGGCAAGGCCAAGCAGCTTAAAAAGCGGGTGTCGAGCTATTTTCAGAAAGACCATGGCGGCACGCGCATTGGCCACATGGTCAGCAAAATTGCCCGCATGGAGACCACGGTGGTGCGCTCCGAAGCCGAGGCGCTGCTGCTCGAAAACAACCTGATCAAGACGCTGAGCCCCCGCTTCAACATCTTGTTTCGGGACGACAAGACCTATCCCTACCTCAAGCTCACGGGCAATGGCACGCTGTTTTTGAAGGCGGTGGACGAGGGCCCTGAGCCGCAGACCTTCCCCCGGGTGGCGTATTACCGGGGAGCGGTCGAGAAAAAGCACCGCTACTTTGGCCCGTTTCCCAGTGCCTGGGCGGTAAAAGAGTCGATTCAGCTGCTGCAAAAAGTGTTTCGCCTGCGCACCTGCGAAGACACGGTGTTTGCCAACCGCACCCGGCCTTGCTTGCTGTACCAGATCAAGCGTTGTTCAGGCCCGTGCGTCAACTTGATCAGCCCGCAGGCCTATGCCGACGACGTGCAGCACGCCGAGCGCTTTTTGAAGGGCGAGACTCAGGCGCTGTTGCAAGAAATGGAAGCGCGGATGATGGCGCACGCCGAACGGCTGGAGTTTGAGCTGGCTGCCGAGGTGCGCAACCAGATGACGGCGCTGTCGCGGGTGTTGCACCAGCAGTCGGTGGACACGGGCATCGACACCGATGTGGACATTTTGGCGGTGCGTGTGCAGGGCGGTCGCGCCTGTGTGAACTTGGCCATGGTGCGCGGTGGACGGCATTTGGGTGACCGGGCCTATTTTCCGGCGCATGTCGAAGATGCGCATGCCTTGCAATCGGTCGAAGACGATGGCCAGCCGCAGGTGCCGGTTGACGTTCAGGTGCTTGAAGCCTTCATGGCCCAGCATTACATCGGCATTCCCGTGCCTGCAGCCTTGATCACCAGCGTGGCGGTGGACAAGGGCCTGGTGGCCGCCTTGTCGCAGCAAGCGGGGTACAAGATTGCCGCAGTGCACAACCCGCGTGAGCAGCGCCGGGTGTGGCTGTCGATGAGCGAGAAGAACGCCGACATCCAGCTGGCCCGGTTGTTGGCCGAAGAAGGTTCACAGCAGGCCCGCACCCGTGCGCTGGCCGATGCCCTCGATTTGGCCCCGGACGATCTGGATGCCTTGCACATCGAGTGTTTCGACATCTCGCACACGGCGGGCGAAAACACGCAGGCTTCTTGCGTGGTGTTTCGCCAACACAAGATGCAAAGCAGCGAATACCGCCGCTACAACATCGAGGGCATCACGCCCGGTGACGATTACGCCGCCATGCGCCAAGTGCTGATGCGGCGCTACGGCAAGTTGGCCGAGGCATTGCGCAGTGGCGAAGGCACCGCCCGCTTGCCCGATCTGGTGCTGATCGATGGCGGCAAGGGCCAAGTTTCGATGGCCAAAGAGGTGTTCACCCAGCTGGGCCTGGATTTGTCGCGCATTGTGGGCGTCGAAAAAGGCGAGGGCCGCAAAGTGGGGCTGGAAGAGCTGGTGTTTGCCGATGGCCGCGACAAGGTTTATCTGGGCAAGGACTCGGCGGCCCTGATGCTGGTGGCCCAAATTCGGGACGAGGCGCACCGCTTTGCCATCACCGGCATGCGGGCGCAGCGGGCCAAGGTGCGCATGGGGGGCAGCAAGATTGAAGAGATTCCCGGCATTGGCCCGCGCAAACGTGCCAAATTGCTCCAGCGTTTTGGGGGAGTGCGCGGCGTGGAAAGTGCCAGCGTGGAAGACTTGGTGGGTGTGGAGGGGATTTCACGCGAGTTGGCCGAGAGCATTTACAACGCCTTGCATTGAGTTCTTGGCCATTCAGCCCATCAAAACCCCGTTTGGCGTGCCACAATGAAGACCATGTTTTTCACGATCCCCACCATCATGACCTGGACGCGCATTGTCGCGATCCCTTTGATCATTGGCGTGTATTACCTGCAAAGCCTGACGGTGGAAACCCAAAACACGATCGCCACGATCATGTTTGTGCTGTTCGCCATCACCGATTGGCTCGATGGCTTTTTGGCCCGCAAACTCAATCAAACCTCGGCTTTCGGTGCTTTTCTGGACCCGGTGGCCGACAAGTTTTTGGTGTGTGCCGCTTTGTTGATGTTGGTGCAGCTGGATCGTGTGCATGTGCTGATTGCCTTGGTCATCATTGGCCGCGAAATCGCCATTTCTTCTTTGCGCGAGTGGATGGCCCAGATCGGTGCGGGCAAGAGTGTGGCCGTGCACATGGTGGGCAAGCTCAAGACCACGGTGCAAATGGTGGCGATTCCGTTTTTGCTCTTCGACGGCATGCTGTTTGGCGTGATCGACACCCGCATCTGGGGGGCGGTGTTGATCTTGATCGCCGCCGTGCTGACCATCTGGTCCATGGTTTATTACATGCAAAAGGCCCTGCCTGAAATCCGGGCACGGGTGAAATGACCGATTCGCAAGAGACAACGGCCTGGATCAAGGCCATGCCGGTCGTGTTCGTTCTGATCTGGAGCACTGGCTTCATCGTCGCCCGTTACGGCATGCCGCACGCACCGCCGTTCAGCTTTTTGCTGGTCCGTTATCTGCTTTCCATACTGTGTTTCTTGCCCTGGATTTTTCTGGCCCGCGTCAAGTGGCCACAAAGCCGAATGCAGTTGTTGCACTTGGCGGTCACGGGCATTCTGATGCACGCAGGCTACTTGGGCGGCGTGTGGGCTGCGGTCAAGGCGGGCATGGGTTCGGGTTTGTCGTCTCTGATCGTGGGCTTTCAGCCAGTCCTCACCGCCATTTGGTTGTCTTACAGCCTGCGCGGTTCAGATCAGCCGGGCGTGTCACGCCGTCAGTGGCTGGGGCTGTTGCTCGGGTTTGTGGGTTTGCTCATGGTGGTTTGGCGCAAGCTGACTTTGGGCTCTCCCATGGACCACGTGACGCCGGTCAACATGGCCTTTGCCATCGCCGCCTTGCTGAGCATCACCATCGGCACCCTTTATCAAAAGCGCTTTGTGCAGCCTTGTGATGTGCGCTCGGCCAACACCGTGCAGCTCGTGGCCGCATGGGTTGTCACCTTGCCGCTGGCCCTGATGGAGCCCGAAGCCATGCGCTGGAACGCTGAATTGGCCGGGGCCATGGCCTGGTCGGTGCTGGGACTGACGCTGGGTGGCAGCTCCTTGCTTTACATCTTGATCCAGCGCGGTGCGGCAGCGTCCGTCACCAGCCTGATGTACCTGGTGCCCCCCACAACGGCCATCATCGCCTGGCTGCTGTTTGGCGAGACCATCACAGCGGCCACTTTGGCAGGCACAGCCCTCACCGCACTGGGTGTGAGCTTGGTGGTCAGGCCGTCACGTACGTGAAAGCCCTCGCGGGGCTTTGTGGCTAAGCTGATGCCGCTTGAAGGCGATGCCCCTTCGATCCCCTTTTTTATTCTTTGAACCAGAAAGTTTTTTCATGACCCAACACCGCATTGCCGTGATACCCGGAGATGGCATTGGCAAAGAAGTCATGCCTGAAGGCTTGCGCGTCATGGACGCTGCTGCCCGCAAATTTGGCATTGATTTGCACTTCGACCACTTTGACTTTTCCAGCTGGGACTATTGCGAAAAGCACGGCCAGATGCTGCCTGACAACTGGAAAGACCAGATCGGTGGTCACGACGCGCTTTACTTCGGTGCCGTGGGATGGCCTGACAAAATTGCCGACCATGTCTCTTTGTGGGGCTCGCTGCTGCTGTTCCGCCGTGAGTTTGACCAGTACATCAACCTGCGCCCGGCCCGGTTGATGCCCGGCATCATCGCGCCCGTGGTGCGGCGCGACGGCAGCGCACGCCAGCCCGGCGAGATCGACATGTACATCGTGCGCGAAAACACCGAAGGCGAATACTCCAGCGTAGGCGGCCGCATGTTCCCCGGCACCGAGCGCGAAATCGTGATGCAAGAATCCATCATGACCCGAATCGGGGTGGACCGTGTCCTGAAGTTCGCCTTTGAATTGGCCCAGAGCCGCCCCAAAAAGCACCTGACCAGCGCCACCAAATCCAATGGCATTGCGATCACCATGCCTTATTGGGACGAACGAGTGGCCGAGATGGCCCAAGCCTATCCCGGCATCAACGTCGATAAGTTTCACATCGACATCCTGACCGCACATTTTGTGCAACGCCCCGACTTTTTTGACGTGGTGGTGGCCAGCAATTTGTTTGGCGACATCCTCAGTGATTTAGGCCCTGCGTGCACGGGCACCATTGGCATCGCGCCCAGCGCCAACCTGAACCCCGACCGCAAGTTTCCATCGCTGTTCGAGCCTGTGCATGGCTCCGCGCCAGATATCGCGGGCAAAGGCATTGCCAACCCCATTGGCCAGATTTGGTGTGGCGCCATGATGCTGGAATTTTTGGGCCACAAAGACGCACACGATGCGGTGTTGGGGGCCATCGAAAAGGTATTGGCCGCAGGCAAGGATGCACCACGAACCCCCGATTTGGGCGGCACTGCAAAAACCGCTGACGTGGGTCGCGCCATTGTCGATGCGCTTTAAAGGGGCGTGAATGACGGCAGGTGGCGCTTGTTTCCTGATCAAAAACTGTGGCGTGCTTCGCTGATTGCGTGTTTTCGAGGCTAGAATTCAAGCCCCACAGTCGTACTGTGAACCCCATTTCCAGTCCACTGCCGGTTGTGCCGGTTTGTCACTTCAAGAGGTTTCTTGTGAACAAAACAGAACTGATCGAACACATTGCAAAACAAGCAGACTTGTCCAAAGCTGCTGCCGGTCGCGCATTGGAAGCCACAATGGGCGCCGTGCGTGCCACCTTGAAAAAAGGCGGCACGGTGTCTTTGGTCGGGTTCGGTACATTTGCCGTGGGAAAACGTGCAGCCAGAGTCGGTCGCAATCCACGCACTGGCGCAGCGATTAAAATCAAGTCAGCCAAAGTTCCAAAATTCCGTCCAGGCAAGGCCTTGAAGGATGCTTTGAACTGACAACACTTTTCAGGTGGGGCGCTTAGCTCAGTTGGTAGAGCGGCTCCTTTACACGGAGTAGGTCGGCGGTTCGAGACCGTCAGCGCCCACCACCCTATAAAGTAAAGGCGAACCCAGTGTTCGCCTTTTTTCTTGACAACACGAGACTTCAAACATGTTTGATTCCATTCGCAATAACTCCAAAATCTTGATGGGGTTGTTGTTCTTGCTGGTGATTCCTTCTTTTGTGCTGTTCGGCATTGAGGGCTACAGCCAGTTTGAAGACAAAGGTGCGGTGGTTGCCAAGGTCGATGGTCAAAAAATCACGCAGTCCGAGTGGGATGCTGCCCATCAGGCTGAAGTGGATCGCATTCGTGCTTCGGTCCCTAACTTGGACCCCAAACTGCTCGACTCGGCGCAAGCCCGTTACGCCACTTTGGACAAAATGGTCAATGAGCGCTTGATCGCTCGTGCATCTGAGAAACAACTCTTGGTCACCAGTGACCAGCGTTTGGCGCGTTACCTGCAACAAGATCCGTCCATTGCAGGTTTGCGTGGCGCAGACGGCAAACTGGACATGGAACGCTACCGTCAACTGGCGGCCAGCCAGGGCATGACGCCAGAAATGCTGGAAGCTCGCGTGCGTCGCGATCTGTCCAATCAGCAAGTTCTTGCAGGTTTGCAAGGCTCGGTGTTTGCCACGCAGCGCCAAACCGACATGGCCCTGGATGCGTATTTGCAGCGCCGCGAAATTCAGCTCAAGCGGTGGGCTCCTTCTGACTTTGCGGCCAAGGTTGAAGTGGTCGATGCAGACCTGCAGCGTTATTACCAAGACAAATCAGAGCTTTTCCGCACGGTTGAAAACGTGGATGTTGAATTTTTGGTCTTGGATGTGGCGGCATTGCAAGCCAAGATCAATTTGCCTGAGCAAGACCTGAAGGCCTACTACGAACAAAATCTGCAGCGCTTGGGTGGCCAAGAGCAGCGCCGTGCCAGCCATATTTTGATCAACGCAGCGAAAGACCTGCCAGCGGCAGACAAGCAAAAAGCCCGCGCCAAGGCCGAAAGCCTGTTGGATGCAGTGCGCAAGGCACCCAAAACTTTTGCTGATGTCGCTCGCAAGAATTCGGACGACACGGGTTCTGCCAGCCGTGGCGGAGATCTCGACTTTTTTGCACGCGGTGCGATGGTCAAACCTTTCGAAGATGCCGCATTTGCGCTTCAAAAAGGCGATGTCAGCGACATCGTTGAGTCGGATTTCGGTTTCCACATCATTCAACTGACCGACATCAAATTGCCTCAAGCGCCTTCGTTCGAGTCCATGCGCCCCCAGCTAGAAGCCGATCTGCGCAAGCAACAAGCCCAGCGCCAGTTCGCTGAATTGGCCGAGACGTTCAGCAACAGTGTTTATGAGCAATCTGACAGCTTGGCACCTGTGGCCGAGCGCTTGAAATTGACGGTTCAAAAAGCCCAAGGCCTGACCCTGACTCCTGCAGCGGGTGCCCAGGCTGTTTTGAACAACCCTAAATTGTTGCAAGCGGTATTTTCTGAAGACGCTCTGGTCAAACGTCGCAACACCGCCGCCGTTGAGGTGGCTTCCAACACCTTGGTGTCTGCCCGTGTTGTCACACATCGCCCGGCCGCTGTGCGTCCGTTTGAAGAAGTCAAAGCCGACGTGCGACAGCTTTTGATCCAGGCCAAATCGGCTGAGTTGGCCAAAGCCGAGGGTCAAGTCCGATTGGCCTCTTGGAAGACCGATCCATCACAGGCCAACTTGGGCGGTGCTGTGACGGTGTCTCGGGATCAAGCTCAAACGTTGCCTCAGGCTGTGATGGATGCTGCTTTGCGTGCTGACCCCTCAAAAATGCCCGCCTTGATGGGGGTCGATCTGGGTGCACAGGGTTATGCCGTTGTTCGGGTCAACAGAATCGTGCCCCGGCCTGAGGTCAATGCGCAGCAGTCAGAGCAGAGCCGCGAGCAATTTGCACGCTTGTGGGGTCAGGCGGAATCGCAAGCCTACTTGGCCAGCTTGAAGGCGCAGTTCAAAGTTGAAATGTTGGCTGAAAAACCTCAAAAGATGGGCGACTTGGCCGCTAAAAAGCCCTGAGCTTCAGGCTATAATATCGATCTACGGTGGCTGTAGCTCAGTTGGTAGAGTCCAGGATTGTGATTCCTGTTGTCGTGGGTTCGAGCCCCATCAGCCACCCCAAAAATTTAAAAAGCCCTTCCGAATCCGGTGGGGCTTTTTTTTGTGCATCACTTTGTTTGTGGTGCCGACTTGTCCCCTGTTGATCACTTGATACCCCCTGTTTATCCACAGGGTTATCCCGTGACGCCCAGCGCGGCGGGGGCTAACATGGCCTTTTGATTTGCCGGTTCTAAATGTCTGCTGTTTTCTCCCCCCATTTGAGCGAATTTCCCTCGGACCTGTCCTCTGACAGCCAAATTGCCAAGTTGCGCGTTCCACCCCATTCCATCGAGGCCGAATCGAGTGTCTTGGGTGGTTTGTTGCTGGACAACGCAGCTTGGGATCGGGTGGGTGATTTGCTGGTTGATTCAGATTTTTACCGGCACGAGCACAAGTTGATCTATGCCGCGATTGGTGCATTGATCAACGCCTCGAAACCCGCTGACGTGATCACTGTCAGTGAGCATCTTCAAAACCAGGGCAAAACCGCAGAAATGGGTGGTTTGGCTTACCTGAATTCCTTGGCGCAATACGTGCCCAGTGCCAGCAATATCCGTCGCTATGCAGAGATCGTTCGCGAACGTTCAATTTTGCGCAAGCTGGTGACGGCGAGTGACGAGATCGCGACCAACGCGTTTAACCCGCAGGGCAAAGCGATTGACCGCATCCTGGACGAAGCAGAGCAAAAAATCTTCAACATCGGTGAAGAAGGCTCGCGCATGAAGCAGGGTTTCCAGTCGATGGACACGCTGGTGGTCGAACTGCTTGACCGCGTGCAGGAAATGGCCGACAACCCCAATGACATCACGGGTGTGCCAACAGGTTTTTACGATTTGGACCGCATGACATCCGGTTTGCAGCCGGGCGACATGGTGGTCTTGGCGGCACGTCCGTCCATGGGTAAGACGGCCTTTGCGATCAACATCGCTGAGCACGTGGCCTTGAACGAGGGTTTGCCGGTGGCCGTGTTTTCCATGGAAATGGGCGCATCTCAATTGGCAGTTCGCGTGGTCGGCTCGATCGGTCGCATCGACCAAGGCCATTTGCGCACAGGCAAGCTCAGCGACGAAGAGTGGCCGCGCTTGACCGAAGCCATCGAGAAGCTGCGTACGGTGTCTTTGCACATTGATGAAACGCCGGGCCTGACACCGTCTGAACTGCGTGCCAACGCCCGTCGCCTGGCGCGGCAGTGCGGCAAGTTGGGTTTGATTGTGGTGGACTATTTGCAGCTCATGAGCGGTTCTGGCGGCTCGGGTGGCGACAACCGTGCGACCGAGTTGGGTGAAATTTCACGTGGCCTCAAAATGCTGGCCAAAGAACTTCAATGCCCGGTGATTGCGCTGTCGCAGCTCAACCGAAGTGTCGAGCAACGTACCGACAAGCGCCCCATGATGAGCGACCTGCGAGAGTCCGGCGCGATCGAGCAAGATGCCGACATCATCATGTTCATTTACCGCGATGACTACTACAACAAGGATTCCAAAGATCCGGGCGTGGCAGAAATCATCATTGGCAAACAGCGTAACGGCCCCACAGGCACGGTCCGTTTAACCTTCCTGAAGAACCTGACACGTTTTGAAAGCCTGGCGTCGGGTCTGAGCGACGATTACTGAGACCCGACGGGTTTCGCAGGCGAGCGCTTAAAGCGCCTCGCTGGCAAAGTCTGCCAAGCGCGAACGCTCACCACGCGCCAGGGTGATGTGGCCTCCATGAGCCCAGCCCTTGAAGCGGTCCACCGCATAGGTCAAACCCGATGAGCCTTCCGTCAGGTAGGGCGTGTCGATTTGGGCCAAGTTGCCCATGCAGATGATTTTGGTGCCTGGGCCTGCGCGCGTGATCAGCGTTTTCATTTGCTTGGGCGTCAAGTTCTGTGCCTCGTCAATGATCACGTACTTGTTCATGAAGGTCCGTCCTCGCATGAAGTTCATGCTCTTGACCTTGATGCGGCTCTTGATCAATTCATTGGTTGCGGCACGGCCCCATTCGCCGGCATTGCCGCCATCGCCTTTGGCCAGAAACTCAAGGTTGTCATCCAGAGCGCCCATCCAGGGGCCCATTTTCTCTTCTTCGGTGCCCGGCAAAAAGCCGATGTCTTCGCCCACGCTCACCGTGGCGCGGGTCATGATGATTTCGGTGTATCGGCGGTCATCCAGCACTTGTGTCAAGCCCGCAGCCAGGGCCATCAAGGTTTTGCCTGTGCCCGCAGTGCCCGCCAGCGTCACAAAATCGACGTCCGGATCGGTCAGCAGATTCATCGCAAAGTTTTGTTCGCGGTTGCGGGTGGTGACGCCCCAGATGGCATTTTTCTGGTGGGTGAAGTCTCTCAAAGTGCGCAATACCGCTGTTTTGCCTCGAATCTCGGTCACGCGTGCATACAAACTGGGTTCGCCGGGCGCCTCGAAATAGACAAACTGGTTCATGAACAGGCTGGGCACAATGGGGCCGCTGATGCGGTAGAACGTGTGCGTGCCTTGCTGCCAGCTCTCCACGGTTTTGCCGTTCTTGATCCAGAAATCCGCTGGCAATGCCAGTGATCCTGGGTAAAGCAGGTCGCCATCTTCCAGGGTTTTGTCGTTTTGGTAGTCCTCAGCCTGCAGGCCCAAAGCCCTCGCCTTGACCCGCATGTTGATGTCCTTGGACACCAAGACCACTTCGCGCGGGGCTTGTAATTGGCCCAATGCTTTGACAACGCCCAGAATCTGATTGTCTGCCTTGCCTTGTGGCAGGGCCAAGGGCAGGCTCAGATCGAGTGCCTGGGTCTGGAAGAACAACTGGCCCATGGCATCGGTATGGCCCGTGGCACTCAAGGGTGAGCCTTTGCCCAAATCGGCACCTTGAGCACTGGCCAAAGCGTCCAGTGAACGGCTGGCTTGGCGCGCATTGCGCGCCACTTCGGTCATGCCTTTTTTATGGCCATCTAGCTCTTCGAGCACGATCATCGGCAAGAAGACATCGTGCTCCTCGAAGCGGAACAGGCTCATGGGGTCGTGCATCAGCACATTGGTGTCGAGCACAAAGAGTTTGCTCGGCCCGATTCGGCGTTTGGGGCGGCTCACAGGCGCAAAGCTGGGCTTCGTGGCAGCGGGTGCAGTGTCAACTGGGGGAGTCACAACGGCATTGGATGCTTTGCGGTTGCGTGCTGTCCGTTTCGGTTCCGTGGCAACGGGTGTTTGCGCGGGTGCGGTCCGAGATACAGGTGCTACAGGCGCAGCTGCCTTGGTTTCGACTTGCACCATGACTGGCGCGTTTTCTGCCTCAGTAGTTTGGGCTTCGAAAGCGGTATGGGTCAAGCGACTGGCGCGTTGGGTGGGGGCAGGTGGCAGTGGCATGAGCGAAGGCCTCTTGATAAGTGAAAAAATCTGACGCCGAAAAATAAAAAGCCGCCTGGAGGCCAAGGCGGCTTTTTAAGAGAGCGGTGAGGGGGCTGAAGTTCAGCGGCATGAAATCATTATGCACGAGCCGAATGACAAAACCCGCGGGCTTGAATCAAGCCACTGCAGCGGCTTTCTTCAGGTCTTTAACGGCCTTGAGTACTTCTTCTACATGGCCTGGGACTTTCAGGCCACGCCACTCTTGCTTGAGTGTGCCGTCTGCGCCAACCAAGAAGGTGCTGCGCTCAATGCCTTTGACTTTTTTGCCGTACATGATTTTATTTTTGACCACGCCAAACATGTGGCACATTTTTTCTTCTGTGTCGGCAATCAGCTCAAACTGCAATTCCAGCTTGGCTTTGAAATCGTCGTGCGATTTCATGTTGTCACGCGACACGCCCAGAACCAAGGCGCCGGCTTTGACGAAATCCTTGTATTTGTCCCGGAACTGCATGGCCTCGGTGGTGCAGCCAGGGGTGTTGTCTTTGGGGTAGAAAAACAAAACCACGGGTTGACCGAGGTGGGAGATGTTCGAAACTTTCAGGCCGCTGGTCGCGTTCGCTTCAAATTCGGGGAGGGGTTTGTTAAGAACGATCGCCATAAAACTTTGATCTCGCTTGACAGGTTGAGCGCTTGCCGCCATCAACTGGCGTCAGGTTCGCTAAAGGCCGTGGGCCTTGGCAACCTTAGATTTTACTCTGAATGAGGGGCCCCATCGCCCGAACCCTCGGAAACAAGCTAAGTGGCAAACGCATGCTTTAAGTTTCCAGCAGCAAAGCGACCACAACTTTGCGTCCTTCGCTGGCCAGAATGTTGTACGTGCGACAGGCGGCGGGAGTGTCCATGGTTTCCACGCCGATACCGCGCTCAATCAGGGGTCTGAGCCAGGCTGGCTGCGGAAACCGCAGGCGCTGGCCACTGCCAAATATCACCAGCTCCGCTCCGCTCAAGGCCAATGTTTCAAAATTTTCTGATTTAAGCACTTCAAAACGGTGAACTTCCCATGCCTTGGGCGCAGCGCCCGGCAGGCTGCTGACGATCAGGGAGTGGTCGAATTTTTGTCCATTGACCTCAATCCATCCTTCGCCATAGGCATTGATGGTGAGGCTGTTTGATTTGTCGGGTTGTAATTTCATGGGGTGATCTGGGCTGGCTGGGCGTATTCAGTCCAACATTAGGGGCGCGGCTCTGGGTTGTGGGGCCGAAACGGCTGTGAAATGTGGTCAAATTATAGGTTTTCCCCTCTCGCAACTGCCTTTGGAGGCACTTTGAAGCCCATTCAAAAATCTGCCAAGCTCGCCAACGTTTGTTATGACATTCGCGGTCCCATCATGGACCGCGCTCGTCAAATGGAAGAGGACGGGCAAAAGATCATCAAATTGAACATCGGAAACTTGGCAGTTTTCGGCTTCGATGCGCCTGAAGAAATTCAGCAAGACATGATTCGCAACTTGCCCAATTCGGCAGGTTACTCAGACAGCAAAGGTATTTTTGCTGCCCGAAAAGCCGTCATGCATGAGACCCAAAAACAGGGCATTTTGGGCGTGACCCTGGATGATATTTATCTGGGCAACGGTGCGAGCGAATTGATTGTGATGGCCACCAATGGTTTGCTGGACAACGGCGACGAAGTGCTCTTGCCATCGCCTGACTATCCCCTGTGGACGGCGGCGGCCAGTTTGTCTGGCGGCACCCCCGTGCATTACCGCTGCGAAGAGGCCAATGGCTGGATGCCGGATCTGGCCGACATCCGTGCCAAAGTCACGCCCCGTACCAAGGGCATTGTGGTGATCAACCCGAACAACCCGACGGGTGCCCTGTACTCGGACGAGTTGCTCAAGGGCATTGTGGCCATTGCACGCGAGCACGGCTTGGTGATTTTTGCTGACGAGGTTTATGACAAAGTTTTGTACGACGGTGTCAAGCACACGCCTTTGGCCAGTCTGTCGCAGGA
>JAGNWH010000123.1:0-5702 GCA_017986055.1 Limnohabitans sp.
GCCGTGACCACCGGCACGCCCAACTGCAAGACTTTGGCGGTGATCGCCATCTCGGCAATGCCGCCCGGTGAGGTGCCCAAAATCAAAGTCGCAGGGTGCAGCCCCGTGGCCCACGCCAGCGCCAAGCCAAAACCCACAGACAGCACCATCATGACCACCGTGCCCATGGCGGCCGACGCCAGCCAACGCGGCGCGGTGTGCACAAATTCACGCTGAAAGCGCACCCCCAGACTCACGCCAATGACCAGCTGCGCCGCGTTCGACAAAGCCGTGGGCACCGCCGACCAATACACCCCCGAAAGCGTCAGCCCCATCGACACCAGCAAAGCGCCCATGAACCACGGATTGGTGCGTTTGAGCCAAGTCATGAACAACGCCCCGCCCGCCGTGGCCAGCGCCAGCCACAGCAAGCCCGGCCACTGCGCCACACGCGGCCCCGGCAGCAGGCGGGCATCGACCTGCAAGCCCCAATGGTTTTGCGCCCATTGCATGGCAAAGGGCACCGACACCACCACGATCACCAACCGCACGCTGTGCGCTGCCGCCACCAAGTCGGTGCGGGCACCATGGCGTTCGGCCAACAAGGTCATCTCTGACGCGCCACCAATCGCGCTGGCAAAGTAACTGGTGGCCCGCCAAGCCCCCGGCGGCAGGTGTGAAAAATCGGCCGCATGCTGGCGTTGCAGCCACGCACCAAACAAAGCCCCCAAGCCCAGCGCCCAAAGCACTGCCAGCGCAATCGCCCACCACAGACTGACCACCAGTTCACTCACCTGCGGTGTGAAATACAGGCCCAAAGCGGCACCAATCACCCACTGCCCAGCGTTGCGCAACAAGGCCGCACTGCGCGTGGGCGCGCCCAGCACCGAGGCCACCGCCGTCGCCAGCAACGGCCCCAGCATCCATGGAATCGGTGTGTGCAACCAGACACACACCTGGGCAGCAGCCAGCGCCACCAGCAAGGTCAACGCCGTTCGCCCCCAAAACATCATGCTCGGCCCCATCGGTCGACGGGAACCCGCTCAGGCATGCCTGCGGATGCTGTCGGCCACCGTCTGCACGATCTGGTCGATGTGCGCGTCTTCCACGATGTAAGGCGGGCAAATGACGATGTTTTCGCCCGCCGGGCGCACCCACACGCCTTTGTGAAAGCAGTCCATAAAAATGTCATAGGCCCGCTTGCCGGGCGAGCCCGCGATGCTGGCCAGCTCTACCGCCCCGGCCAGGCCCAAGGTGCGGATGCCGATCACGTTGGGCAAGCCTTTCAGGGCACTGTGCATCGCATCGCCCAACACGCGGCCTTGCTGGCCCGCACGGGCAAACAGGTTTTCTTCTGCCATTAAATCGAGCGTGGCAATGGCCGCAGCGCAGGCCACGGGGTGGCCGGAATAGGTATAGCCATGGAAAAACTCGATGGCATGCTGCGGCGAGTTGGCGTTCATCATCGCGTCGTAGATGAAGTCGCGGCAGATCACGCCGCCCAGCGGGATCACGCCATTGGTCACCGCTTTGGCAAAGTTCAGCATGTCGGGCACCACGCCGTAATAGTCGGCGCCAAAGTTCACGCCCAAACGGCCAAAGCCGGTGATGACCTCGTCAAAAATCAGCAAGATGCCGTGCTTGTCGCAAATCTCGCGCAGGCGCTTCACATAGCCCTGTGGCGGGATGTACCAACCCGCGCTGCCCGCAATCGGCTCGACGATGACCGCCGCCACATTGCTCGGGTCGTGCAGCACCAAGATGCGGTTTTCCAGCTCCAGCAAGGGGTCTTCGGCCCACACCGGTTCTTCGTGGTGGATGTAGGCATGGTTGACCGGGTCGTGGATGAAACGCATGTGGTCCACCCGGGGCAGCAATTGCGCCCCAAACGCCTTGCGGTTGGCCGGCAGGCCGCCCACGCTCATGCCGCCAAAGTTGACGCCGTGGTAACCCTTTTCGCGGCCAATGAACACCGTGCGGTGGCCTTCGCCCCGGGCGCGATGGTAAGCCAGCGCCACTTTCAAGGCGGTGTCGGCGGCCTCAGAGCCCGAATTGCAAAACAACACCTTGTTCAAGTCCCCCGGGGCCATGTCGGCAATCATCTGCGCCGCTTTGAAGGCCTTGTCGTTGCTGGCCTGGAACGCCGTGGCGTAGTCCAGCGTGTCGAGCTGCTTTTTGATGGCTTCGTTGATCGGCTTGCGGTTGTGGCCCGCGCCCACACACCACAGGCTAGAGATGCCGTCGATGACTTTTTTGCCATCGTGGGTGGTGAAGTGCATGCCCTCGGCACCCACAAACACTCGGGGGTCTTGGCGGAAAGTGCGGTTGGGCGTGAAGGGCAACCACTGGTTGTCCATGTTCAGATCGGTGTGGGTCACAGCAAAAACTCCTTGAAATCCATTCAGCCAGCCAGTTTAAAGCCCGCAAGGGCTTGGCCCCGCCACCGGGGCGACATGCCGCGCCTGTGCCTGAGGACCCCATAGGGTGTCTCTTCAATAAGCCGTCCTGAACCGAAGCGCCCCACTTTTAAAGGGCGCGTCCACCCAACCGCTTTGCCCCATGACCACGACTTACATCCTGACGCTTTCTTGCCCTGACCGTACCGGCATCGTGCATGCCGTGTCGGGTTTTTTGTTGGAGCGAGGCGGCAACATCGAAGAAGCGGCGCAATACAACGACCACGACACTGGCCTGTTTTTCATGCGCGTGCAGTTTGCGTGCGGCCAAGAGGACGGCGCAGCACTCAACGCGCAATGGGGCGAGTTTGCACAGACCTTTCAGATGAAGTGGGACTTGCACGCCACCACCCAGCCCATGCGCACCGTGCTCATGGTCAGCAAGGAAGGCCATTGCCTGAATGACCTGCTGTTCCGCTGGAAGAGCGGCCTGCTGCCTTTGGACATCCGCGCCATCGTGAGCAACCACCGCGAGTTCTACCAGCTGGCGGCCAGCTACAACGTGCCGTTTCACCACATTCCGGTGACCGCCGCCACCAAAGAACAGGCCGAAGCCAAGCAGTACGAAATCATCCAGGCCGAAGGTGCCGAGCTGGTGGTGCTGGCCCGCTACATGCAAATTCTGAGCGATGACCTGTGCCGCAAACTGGCCGGCCGTGCCATCAACATCCACCACTCGTTCTTGCCCAGCTTCAAGGGCGCCAAGCCTTACTACCAAGCGCACGACCGGGGTGTGAAACTGATTGGCGCCACCGCCCACTATGTGACGGCCGACCTGGACGAAGGCCCAATCATTGAGCAAGACGTGGCCCGCGTGGACCACAGCAAAACCGTGGAAGACTTGACCACGATTGGCCGCGACACCGAAAGCCAAGTGCTGGCCCGCGCGGTCAAATGGCACAGCGAACACCGCGTGCTGATCAACGGCCACAAGACGGTCATATTTAAATAATGTCCGCCAACTCCCGCATCCCGCCGATCCAATGCCTCTTGACCTTTGAGGCCCTGGCGCGCCTGCGCAGCGTGACACAGGCAGCCGAAGAGCTGTGCGTGACGCCCAGCGCCGTCAGTCACCGCGTCAAGCAGCTGGAGCAAATCATCGGCACCAAGCTGTTTGGCCGGGCCGATTTTTCGCTCACGACCGAAGGCATCGAATACCTGGCGCACGTGCGCGAAGGGCTGGTGTCGCTGCAGCGCTTTCCCAGCGCCAGCAACACCCCGGGGCGGCGCAAGCTGCGCCTGGCGGTCACGCCCACTTTTGCCCGCTCGGTGCTCATGCCGCGCCTGAAACATTTTCTGGACGCCTACCCCGAGATCGACATCACTTTGCAGGTCAGCATTCCGCTTTTGGACGTGGTGGCCGAAGACGCCGACCTGACCGTGCGCTTTGGCACAGGCCGCTACTCGGACGTAGAACACGTCTGCCTGGCCAAAGACGAGGTCACGCCCTTGGCATCGCCCGCTTGGTTGCGTGAAAACGGCCCCTTTGCCAACGCCGAAGACCTGCAAGGCCAGCCTCTGCTGCGCAGCCCGCTAGAGCCCTGGCGTACCTGGTTTGCCGCACACGACCTCGATTGGCCCGAACCCATCGACGGGTCATCGTTCAACGACATCGGCCTCATGTGCGATGCCGCCGCCCAAGGCCTGGGCATCGGCCTGATCCGCACCAAGCTGGGCGCACCCTGGCTGGAAAGCGGCCAACTGGTCCGCCTGTTTGAACGCAGCGTGCCCAGCCCCCATGCCCACTACCTGTGCTGGCGCACCGGCACCATGGAGCGCTGGGAATGCGCCGCCTTTGCCGACTGGCTGAAAAAAGCGCTGGCCTGAGCGGCCAAATTCACAAACCCATCAAAGATTCTTCAGCCCCGGCGATCCGCCTTGCGCTTACAGTGATGGGCTTAACTCCAGGTTTTGACTGTCATGAGTGCCAACACCCCCATCGAAACCCAGCAATTGACCGCCACCGAACGGGCCGAACGCCAGCGTGCCGTGGTGCAGGCCCTCGGCCGCGTGCTGCCCCAAGATGCCATCCTCTACACCCCCGAAGACACCACGCCCTATGAGTGCGACGGCCTGACCGCCTACCGTGAGCGGCCCTTGGTAGTGGCTTTGCCCGAGACCGAAGCCCAAGTGCAGGCTGTGCTCAAGGTCTGCCACGCCCTGCAAGTGCCCGTGGTGGCACGCGGTGCGGGCACCGGCCTGTCGGGCGGGGCCATGCCGCACCGCATGGGCGTCACCTTGTCGATGGCCCGCTTCAACCAGATCAAAACCGTGGACCCGGTCAGCCGCACGGCGGTGGTGCAGTGCGGCGTGCGCAACCTGGCCATCAGCGAAGCGGCCGCACCCTATGGCCTGTATTACGCACCCGACCCGTCGAGCCAGATCGCCTGCACGATTGGCGGCAACGTGGCCGAAAACTCGGGCGGGGTGCACTGCCTCAAATACGGCCTCACGGTGCACAACGTGCTCAAAGTCAAAGGCTTCACGATCGAAGGCGACCCGATTGAATTTGGCAGCGACGCGCTCGACACGGCTGGCTACGACCTGTTGGCCGTGCTGGTGGGCAGCGAAGGCATGCTGGCCGTGACCACCGAAGTCACCGTCAAGCTGGTGCCCAAACCGATGCTGGCACGCTGCATCATGGCCAGCTTTGACGACGTGCGCAAAGCGGGCGATGCCGTGGCCGCCGTGATCGCAGCGGGCATCATCCCCGCAGGGCTAGAGATGATGGACGGCCCCATGACCGCCGCCGTCGAAGACTTTGTGCACGCCGACTACGACCTGAGCGCCGCCGCCATTCTTTTGTGCGAGAGCGACGGCACGCCCGAAGAAGTCGAAGAAGAAATCGGCCGCATGAGCGAGGTGCTGCGCGGCTGCGGCGCGACCGCCATCACCGTCAGCCGTGACGAAGCCCAGCGCATGAAGTTTTGGAGCGGGCGCAAAAACGCCTTCCCGGCATCGGGTCGCATCAGCCCCGACTACATGTGCATGGACTCGACCATTCCGCGCAAGCGCCTGGCCGACATCTTGCAAGCCATCTCGGAGATGGAAACGAAATACGCGCTGCGCTGCCTGAACGTGTTCCACGCAGGCGACGGCAATCTGCACCCACTGATCTTGTTCGACGCCAACGACGCCGACCAGCTGCGCCGCTGCGAGCTGTTTGGCGCCGAGATTTTGGAGACCAGCGTGGCCATGGGCGGCACCGTCACGGGTGAGCACGGCGTGGGCATCGAAAAAGTCAACAGCATGTGCGTGCAGTTCAGC
>JAGNWH010000031.1:0-19892 GCA_017986055.1 Limnohabitans sp.
TGCTGGAAAAGCACGGGGGCAAAAGCGGGAGTTTTGTGGCGGGGCAGTGACCGCCACATGGGCTTGGGCCCCACGTCTATCAATGCCCAGGCAGCGGCTCTGACGGGAACGCCGCACGCCACCGGGCCGAGTGCAGGTCCACCAAATCCTGCCTGCCCAGCCTGTGGGCACTCAAAATCAGTTGGCGCACCACCTGGGGCTCTGGTGAGTAGTGCAGCATCTCTTGGCTGGCGGCCAGCACCCATGGCGCGTTTTCGGGGGTGATGCGGGTCATGGTCAGCTCGGCAAAAACGGCGGACCGTTTGAAAAACCAGCTGCTGTGCGCTGCGCCCAGCGGGTCGTCACGCCACACCGGCCAACGCTGAGCGGCGGGCATGTAAATCTGCCTGGCGCGGGCGTAGTCAGCGCCCACCAGACAGACGACCGCCAAAATCACGCCACCTGCCAGTTGCAAGCCGCGCGATGGAGCCGCCTTGAAACCCGATGCGGGGGCCAGCAACAACACCCCGCACAGCAACACCGCCATCTGGAAGGGGCCGTACCAAAGCGGAAACTCCAGCAGGCTGTGCAGACCGATCACGGCCAACACCGACCAAGCCAATTGGTGTTCGGGCAAACGGCTCAACCAAGGGCGTGCCCAAGCCCATGTGGCCAGCAAAACCAAGCCCAATGCGGCGGTGATCGGGAAGCCCAGCGTGACCGCCAGGTGCAAGGGCAGGTTGTGGGCATTGCCCAAAATGGCACAGAACCTTTTCTCAGGGCCGCCTTCGTAGGCCGTGATGTAGTGGGCGTATTTGAGTTCGCCCCAGCCCCAACCCGTCCAGGGTTGCTGGCTGATCAATTCCAGCACATTGGCCCACAGCACCCGTCGGCTGGCGCAACCTTCGTTGTGGCCCATCCGCGTCAAAGCGTCGATGACGTCTTGACCAGACAGAATGCTCAAGCTCCAAGGCAATGCCCAGTTGGCCAGCAGGTACACCGCCAAGGCCCAAAAGGCCAGGCGTGGCGAAAAGCGCGGGGTGTTCCAGCGGCTGCGCCAGGCCCAGAAAACGGCCAAGCTGGTGACCAGCAGCATGTGCAACAAGCCCGTACGCGATGTCGTGGCGGCATTGCCAACGGCCAGCAGGGTCAGCATCCACAGTGCATGACGGGTTTTGAGCCCAAGGGCCTGCCACCACAGCACCGCCAGCACACCGATGCCCAGCAGCGTGGCGAGCTGGTTGCGTTGGCGCAAATTGGCATTGGCTTCGCCCAAGCCGGGCACATGCAGCCAGGCGCTGAAGGCTGACGCCGCGCCGAAGTACTGGATCAGGCCCATCACGCTGCTGATCAATGCAGCGACAACCCATGCGCGTGCGATGTCCAGGGGCTGCATGCGTTGGCCCCACACCAACAGCAGGCCGATGCAGGCCCAGCTGACCAGCAATGGCACCGTATTGGCTTGCGGCGAGGGTGACCATGGCGCTATCCAAGGCAGAACCATCCATGCGCCCATGAGCCAACCCGGAAGCGAAGACGCTCCCTTGAAAGCGCTTTGGTGTGTTTGGCTCAACAACATGCGGTCATCACCATGAAAAACGCCCTGGATGAGCAGGGCGTTGAAATGTGCAGTGAACGTTCAGGACGCTTTGCATGAAGCGGGCAGGTACTTGAGCGGCAAGCCATTGCTGCTGGCAGGGCCGCAGCGCCAGCCCGAGATGGTTTTGCCGCCATCGGTGCTGCCGTTGATGGGCGTGTCGCCAGTTTGCAAAGGCGTCAGTGCGATGGCATTGGCCGATGCGCTGGTGCTGCCGCGCAAGGCTTCGTGCTTGCCCACCACGGTGATGATGCCATTGCCATCCACAGTCACGCTGGCCACGTATTTGCTGTCTTGGCTTTCGCAAACCTTGGGCAAAGCCGCAGACACGTTGGCATCGGAGGATGAGCTGACGGCCTCACTGACCGCAGTCTTGCAACTGTTGGTGGCCAGCAGCATCTCCGAGGCCTTGGCCCTTATGGCGTAGTCTTGGTACGCAGGCAGCGCCAACGCACCCAGAATGCCGATGACCGCGATCACGATCATCAGCTCGATCAATGTCAAACCGTGTTGGTTTTTTTTCATGGTTTCCCCCTGGTGAATGGCCTTCGATGGTAATTCAATCAACCATCGAACGCCTGTGTTCAGCTCAAGAGGCGGTGTCTTCGGCGTGCGCCGGACGACGGGCCAAGATGATCTTGCCCAAGGCCAGCACCAGCAAAGCACCTGCTACGCCCAGGCCATAGCCCCAGGCTTTGTCTTGCGGGATGTAGTTGATCAGGCCGGGGTCGGTCTGGATCATGGTGCCCGCAATCCAGCCCAGCAGCATGCCGCCAGCCGTGATGATCATCGGGAAACGGTCCATCAATTTCAGCACCAGCTGGCTGCCCCAGACGATGATCGGGATGCTGACCAGCAAGCCGAAGATGACCAAAGGCATCTGGTGGTCGGCGTTACCCGAAGTTTGGGCGGCACCTGCAATGGCGATCACGTTGTCCACGCTCATGACCAAGTCGGCAATGATGACGGTTTTGACCGCGCCCCAGAGCTTGTCGCTGCCCTGGATGTTGCTGTGGTCGTCGTCTTCATCAGGGGTGAGCAGTTTGACGCCGATCCACAAGAGCAAAAGCGCGCCCACAAATTTCAGGAACGGAATGGCCAGCAATGTCAGCGCGAAGAAAATCAGGATGACGCGCAAGACGATGGCACCTGCCGTGCCCCACAGAATGCCTTTGGTGCGTTGGTGGGTAGGCAACTGGCGGCAAGCCAGCGCGATCACCACGGCGTTGTCGCCACCCAGCAGGATGTCGATCATGATGATCTGGCCCACGGCGAACCAGAAATGAGCGGTCAGAAATTCTTCCACGGTATTCCTTTGACGCTGGTTCAGGACCAGCGAGACATGATTTCAAAAAACGGAAAGCCGGATTGTCCCGCAGGACATCCGGCTTTGGCATTGTGGCTAACCACAGCCGCCCGTGAGCGGCATGAAGTTTACTTCAGCTGAGCTTTGAGCAATTTGCCCAGTTCAGAGGGGTTGCGTGTGACGATGAAGCCGCACTCTTCCATGATGGCCAGCTTGGCATCGGCCGTGTCGGCACCGCCAGAGATCAAAGCACCAGCATGGCCCATGCGCTTGCCGGGAGGGGCAGTCACACCGGCGATGAAGCCAACCACTGGCTTCTTCATGTTGGCTTTGCACCACATGGCGGCTTCGGCTTCGTCTGGACCGCCGATTTCACCAATCATGATGACGGCGTCGGTGTCTGGATCGTCGTTGAAAGCGCGCATCACGTCGATGTGCTTCAAACCGTTGATCGGGTCGCCACCGATACCAACGGCGCTGGACTGGCCCAGGCCCACTTCGGTCAACATCGCCACGGCTTCATAGGTCAAAGTGCCCGAACGGGACACCACGCCAATGCGGCCTTTGCGGTGGATGTGACCGGGCATGATGCCGATCTTGATTTCGTCAGGGGTGATGAGACCGGGGCAGTTGGGGCCCAGCAGCAAGGTTTTCTTGCCGCCAGCGGCTTCCTTGGCCTTCATCTTGTTGCGCACTTCGAGCATGTCACGCACTGGAATGCCTTCGGTGATGCAGATCGCCAGATCCAGGTCGGCTTCGACAGCTTCCCAGATGGCTGCAGCTGCGCCCGCTGGGGGCACGTAGATCACGGACACGGTCGCGCCAGTTTGCGTGGCGGCTTCTTTGACCGATGCGTAGATTGGGATGTTGAAGATGGACTCGCCAGCCTTCTTGGGGTTCACGCCAGCCACGAAGCAGTTTTTACCGTTCGCGTATTCCTGGCACTTTTCAGTGTGGAATTGACCGGTTTTGCCAGTGATGCCCTGGGTGATGACTTTGGTGTCTTTGTTGATGTAAATGGACATGTTTGTTCCTAATCAGTTGCGGACGGCGCGTTCAGCACCGTCCAGCAAAGTCATTACTTAACGGCTGCGACGATGGCTGTCGCGGCTTCGGCCATGGTGTCGGCAGAGATGATCGGCAGACCGGATTCGGCCAGCATTTTCTTGCCCAGCTCGTCGTTGGTGCCCTTCATGCGCACGACCAATGGCACGGACAGGTTCACGGCCTTGCAAGCGGTGATCACGCCAGTGGCGATGGTGTCGCATTTCATGATGCCGCCGAAGATGTTGACCAAGATGCCTTTGACATTCTTGTTGGCCAGCATGATCTTGAAGGCTTCGGTGACTTTTTCGGCCGTTGCGCCGCCGCCCACGTCCAAGAAGTTGGCTGGCTCGCCGCCGAACAACTTGATGGTGTCCATGGTGGCCATGGCCAAGCCAGCGCCGTTGACCAAGCAACCGATGTTGCCGTCCAGGCTGATGTAAGCCAGGTCGAACTTGGAAGCTTCCACTTCAGCTGGATCTTCTTCGTCCAAGTCGCGGTAAGCCACGATTTCGGGGTGACGGAACAAAGCGTTGGCATCGAAGTTGAACTTCGCGTCCAAAGCCATCACGTTGCCTTTGCTGTCGCGGTTCAGTGGGTTGATTTCGACCAACGAAGCGTCGGTTTCCATGTAGCACTGGTACAGCTTCTTGAAGATGTCCACAGCTTGGGCGGTGGAGTCAGCAGGCATGCCGATGGCGTCTGCAATCTTCTTGGCTTGTGCGTCGCCCAGACCGGTCAAGGGATCGATGAACTCGGTGATGATCTTCTCGGGAGTGGCGTGCGCCACTTCTTCGATGTCCATGCCGCCTTCGCTGGAAGCGATGAAAGCGATCTTTTGTGTCGCACGGTCGGTGACCACGGACACGTAATATTCTTTGTTGATGTCAGCGCCGTCTTCGATATAGAGGCGACGGACTTTTTGGCCTTCTGGGCCGGTCTGGTGGGTCTTGAGCTGCATGCCCAGGATTTCGCCGGAAATGCGCTTGACGTCTTCGATGGTTTTAGCAACCTTGACGCCGCCGCCTTTGCCACGGCCACCCGCGTGGATCTGGGCTTTGACCACCCAAACCGGGCCGCCGAGTTTTTGAGCGGCTTCAACCGCCTCTTGAACGGTGAACGCCGGGATGCCACGTGGAACTGGCACACCGAATTGACGCAAGATTTCCTTGCCTTGGTACTCGTGAATCTTCATGAGGTCTTCTCTCAGAGGGGTGGAAATTCGACAGGTCCGCCGGGGTGCCTGAATCAATTTAGGCCCGCCAGCAGGCTCTGGACACTGCAGCGTGCGACTGTATCATGCTGCAATGCACCAATCCTGAGCCTTGCGTCTTACATTGACATGACGCTGGAAGCTGGAATTCTTGAGAAAGTATGAGCCATGGCCAAAATATTCATCGACGGCGAAGCGGGAACGACCGGTTTGCAGATTCGCGAGCGTCTGGCGCTGATGCCCCAGATCGACGTGCTGAGCATTGACCCAGCTCGCCGCAAAGACCCTGAAGCCAAGCGCGAGCTGATGGCCACCGCCGACTTGGTGGTGCTGTGCCTGCACGACGACGCGGCCATTGAATCGGTGGCCATGATCGACAGCCTGCCCGGACGCAAGCCGCGCATTGTGGATGCCTCGACCGCGCACCGTTGTCACCCCGATTGGGTGTTTGGCTTCCCGGAGCTGGCGGCTGACCAGTTGGCCGCCGTGCGACAGGCCGAGCGCGTGGCCAACCCCGGTTGCTATGCCACGGGCGCGATTGCCATCTTGCGGCCTTTGATCGACGCCGGCTTGTTGCCGGTCGATTTTCCGGTCTGTCTGCCATCGGTCAGCGGATATTCTGGCGGTGGCCGCAGCATGATCGAAGATTACGAAGCGGGCAAAGCCCCCTTGTTTGAGTTGTACGGCCTGGGCCTGCAGCACAAACACATCCCCGAAATCATGCGGTATTCGGGATTGACTTGCCGCCCTTTGTTTGTGCCGTCAGTGGGCAACTTCCGTCAGGGCATGCTGGTGCAATTGCCCTTGCATCTGGACAGCTTGCCCGGCAAGCCCACCGGGGCCGATCTTCAAGCCGCCTTGGGTGCGCACTATGCGGCCAGTCAGGCCGCGGGCGGCTGGGTGCGTGTAGAGCCTGCGACCGACAACCTGAAGCTGGATGCCTTGGCGCTGAACGACACCAATCAACTTGAAATCCGTGTTTTTGCGAACGAGGCCCATCGTCAGGCTGTGGTCATTGCCCGCTTGGACAACTTGGGCAAGGGCGCCAGCGGCGCTGCGGTGCAAAACATCCAGTTGATGCTGGGCTTGTGACGGGCGATTTTCAAGGCGTGTGATTCAGTCGTCGTCTGCGCCTTGCACGATTTTGCGCACCACCTCGGCATTGAAACCACGGGTCATCAAAAAGCGAATTTGTTTGCCCCGTTCGTTCGGGTCGGCTGCAGGGCGGTCAAATTTTTTGCGCCAAACGGCCTGTGCGCGGCTGAACTCGGTTTCTCGGAGCCCTTCTAGTGCGACAGCCACAGCCTCGCCTGACAAACCTTTGGCCGCCAGCTCTTGCTTGACGCGTGCGGCCCCCAGCTTGCCAGAGCGGCGGTGCACCACCGACTCAATCACCCTGCCCTCGTTGATGAAGTCCCGCGCTTGCAGCTCATCAAGCGCTTTGGCCAGCTCGCCAGGCACCTCTTCGTGCGGTGCCAGTTTGCGTTGCAGCTCGGCGCGGGAGTGCTCGCGCTGGCTCAAAAGGCGCAATGCGCGCCCCTTGAGCGAGGGTTGAAAGCCGGGCTTGTTCATGCGGGGCTGTTGGGGTGTGTGCTCAGTCGGCCTTGACGGTGGCGATGGCCGATTCCAGCAAGCGGATGCCCAGTGACTCGCGCACCTTGTTTTCGATCTCACGGGCCAGAGCCGGGTTTTCGCGCAAAAATTCGCGGGCGTTGTCGCGGCCTTGGCCGATTTTTTCGCCTTGGTAGGCGTACCAGGCACCCGACTTGTCGACGATCTTGGCGGTGACGCCCATGTCGATGACCTCGCCTTCGCGGCTGATGCCTTCGCCAAACAGGATGTCGAACTCGGCCGTCTTGAAGGGCGGCGCGACTTTGTTTTTGACCACTTTGACTTTGGTTTCGTTGCCGATCGCGTCGTCACCCTTTTTGATGGTGCCGGTGCGGCGGATGTCCAAACGCACCGAGGCGTAGAACTTGAGCGCGTTGCCGCCTGTGGTGGTCTCGGGGCTGCCGAACATGACGCCGATCTTCATGCGGATCTGGTTGATGAAGATGACCGTGCAGTTGGTCTTTTTGATGGTGGCAGTCAGTTTGCGCAGCGCCTGGCTCATCAGACGGGCTTGCAGGCCGGGCAGGCTGTCGCCCATATCGCCTTCAATTTCGGCCTTGGGGGTCAGGGCGGCCACCGAGTCGATGACGACCAAGTCCACCGCGCCGGAGCGCACCAGGCTGTCCACGATCTCCAGGGCTTGTTCGCCGGTGTCGGGTTGGCTGACCAGCAACTCTTGCAAGTTGACGCCCAGGTTTTGCGCGTATTGCACGTCCAGGGCGTGTTCGGCGTCCACAAAGGCGCAGGTGCCGCCCAGGCGTTGCATTTCAGAGATCACTTGCAGGGTCAGGGTGGTTTTGCCCGAAGACTCGGGGCCGTAGATTTCGATCACGCGGCCACGGGGCAGACCGCCCACGCCCAGCGCGATGTCCAGGCCCAAAGAGCCGGTGGAGACGACTTGGATGTCGGCGATGACTTCGCCTTCGCCCAGACGCATGATGGTGCCTTTGCCGAATTGTTTTTCAATCTGGGCCAGGGCGGCTTGCAGGGCTTTGGACTTTTCGCTGTTGTCGTCGCTCATGGAAATCTCCTTGAATATCAATGGTTTGGGGCACCTGGTTCAGCGGGGATGCGCTGTTTACTGGATGTGTGAACAGTACTGTAAACGAGCTGTATAAACCTGTAAACACTATTTTTGGTCAGTTTGCCTTATCATTTAAACCATGACCAACACCCCCCCATCGCACACCCACGAACAAGCCGATTGGGCCGATGACCGATGGCGTCAAACGCATTTGGGTCGCTTGTTTGGGCATGCCATGCGCCGCTTTGACGAACGCGTCTTGTACCTGATGGCCGGCAACGAGGGCGTGCCATTGGCCTTGGCCAATCTGGCGTCACGCGATCAAATCAGCGCTGCACACATTCACATCACACGGCATTTGGCGCTGGAGGGTTCGCGCCTGACCGATCTGGCCCGAGCTGCTGGCATGAGCAAGCAGGCCATGGGCGACCTGGTGAACCAGTGTGCCGCTTGGGGCCTGGTGGAGCGAGAGCCGGATTTGACCGATGCCCGAGCGCGGCGCGTGGTGTTCACGCCTGTGGGCTTGGCTTGGTTGCAGGCATTCAAGGATGCGGTCGCGCAAGCCGAGGCGGAGTTCCGCGATGCGGTGGGCAAGGATGTGGCGACTGTGGTCGCCTTGGGTCTGGAGGCTTATGCGCACTGACAGAACGCGAGAAAGCCGTCATGGCTGTTCAAACAGATCGCGCGGCTACCTCTGAAGCGCCCGTGCCAGACACTAGAATTGCAGCAGCTCGCGACAGACAGGCCCGACCGAGCTGCACCCACAATAACAGGAGACAGACATGCGAATTCTGATAGCCGAAGATGACCAGGTGCTTGCCGACGGCCTGTTGCGCACCTTGCGCAGTGCCGGTGCGGCGGTGGACCATGTGGCCAGTGGCAGCGAGGCCGATGCGGCCTTGATGACCAACAACGAATTCGATTTGCTGATCTTGGATTTGGGCTTGCCCAAAATGCACGGTCTGGAAGTGCTCAAACGCTTGCGTGCCAGGGGCTCTACTTTGCCGGTGTTGATTCTCACGGCGGCAGACAGTGTGGAAGAGCGCGTCAAAGGGCTGGATTACGGCGCTGACGATTACATGGCCAAACCCTTCAGCTTGCAAGAACTTGAAGCCCGCGTGCGGGCCCTCACGCGCCGCGGCATGGGCGGTGCCACTTCGCAAATCAAGCACGGCCCACTGATCTATGACCAGTCTGGCCGCGTGGCCACCATCGACGGCAAGATGGTCGAGTTGTCGGCCCGCGAGCTGGGTTTGCTGGAAGTGCTGCTGCAGCGTGCGGGCCGTCTGGTCAGCAAGGACCAACTGGTCGAGCGCCTGTGCGAATGGGGCGAAGAGGTCAGCAACAACGCGATCGAGGTGTACATCCACCGCCTGCGCAAGAAGATCGAAAAAGGCCCGATTCGCATCGCCACGGTGCGTGGCCTGGGCTATTGCCTCGAAAAAATCCCGGGCTGAGCGCCTGGTGATTTGACGACCTTCGCCACCCGATTCAGGACAACGCCGCTATGAAATCCCGCGGCTGGAGCGTACGTCTTTTCAAACGCGAACAACGTTCCTTGTTCGGGGAAATCCTCGACTGGATGCTCACGCCGCTGCTGCTGCTGTGGCCCATCAGCCTGGCCTTGACCTGGCTGGTGGCGCAAGGGCTGGCCAACAAGCCCTTTGACCGTGCCTTGGTCTACAACGTGCAAGCGCTCGCCCAGCAGGTCAAGCTGGGGCCCGATAAACGTGTGCAATTCAACTTGCCGCAGCCTGCCAGCGAATTGCTGCGTGCTGACGAGACCGATCTGGTTTATTACCAGGTTCGTGGTGCACACCAAGAGCATCTGAGTGGCGAGCGTGACTTGCCCATGCCGCCCACCGATCAGGACAAAGGCAGCAGTTACGAGGTGCACATTCGCGATGACGAGATGCGTGGCCTTGAGGTGCGCGTGGCCTACACCTGGATACGCTTGGATGCCGAGGGCAAAAATCCGGCCTTGGTGCAAGTGGCCGAAACGCGAGAAAAACGCTCTGTGCTGGCGGCAGAAATTATCAAGGGCGTGATGCTCCCCCAGTTCGCTCTTTTGCCTTTGGCAGTGCTTTTGGTTTGGCTGGCGCTGGTGCGTGGCATCAAGCCTTTGTCTGAGCTGGAAGAGCGCATCCGTGCACGCAAACCCGATGATTTGAGTCCACTCGACGACAAGGCGGTGCCGATGGAAGTGGCCCCCTTGGTGGTGTCGGTGAACGACTTGCTGGAGCGCTTGAAAGACTCCATCGTCACGCAAAAGCGGTTTTTGGCCGATGCGGCGCACCAGCTCAAAACACCGTTGGCGGGCTTGCGCATGCAGGCCGATCTGGCGCAGCGATCTGGCTCCAGCGAAGAAGATCTGAAAAAATCACTCCAACAAATTGGCCGGGCCAGCATGCAGGCAACGCACACCGTGAACCAGTTGTTGTCACTGGCCCGCGCAGAAGGTGGCGGCGCCCATGTGCCCCAGCAGCGCTGCGACATGGTGGGCCTGGCCAGCGAAGTTCTGCAAGACTGTCTGCCCCGCGCCATGGACAAAGGCCTGGACCTGGGCTACGAAGGCGTGGACGCTGGCACGCCAGGTGTGCAGGTGCAAGGCAACCCGACCCTGCTGAAAGAAATGCTGCGCAACTTGGTTGAAAACGCGGTCCATTACACGCCGAGCACGCCCGAACGCCAGGGCGTGGTCACGGTGCGTGTTCTGGTCGATCCCTACAGCAAAGCACTGGTCATGCAGGTTGAAGACAACGGTCTGGGCATTCCGGTGGCTGAGCGTGATTTGGTGTTTCAACCGTTTTATCGGGCTTTGGGCACCAACGTGGACGGCTCGGGTTTGGGCCTGCCCATCGTCAAGGAAATCGCGCAGCAACACGGGGCTTCGGTCACGGTGGACGCCACCCACCCCGGCCACACCCCACCTGGGGCGTGTTTCACGCTGCGCTTCAACGCACCCGCTTGAGAGCAGGTGCGGGCCGCCTTAAGCGGGCTTGCCCATGTTCAGCTGCAAGCGCTCACGCTCGATCACGCGGGCCACGGCGGGCTCTGCGGCCACTTTTTGCACAAAGGCCCACAGTTCGGGGTGTTCTTCGGGCGTGATGCCGGCAATCGTGCCCCAGCGCGTGAGGGTCAGGCTGTAAGCATCCAGAGGGCCAAAACGTTCACCCGTCAGCCAGGTTTGGCCTTTGCTTGCAGCGGCTTTCACCAGCGCTTGCAGTTCGCCCAGCATGCCGCGAAACAACTGCGTGTTGTAAGGCTTGAGGGCCGCTTGCACTTCGGGCAGATCCGAGAATTTTTGTGGCATGAAGATGTGCGTGAAGGTCGGGTGCACGGTGTTGTTCATCCAGGCCAATGTCGAGATGGCTTGTGCACGGGCCAGCGGCTCGGAGGGCAAGAAGCCCGCTAGAGGAAACAGCTGGTCCAGATGCAACACGATGGCCACGATTTGCGTGACCGCTTGGCCGTTGTTCACCAGCACGGGCACCTGGCCACGCGGGTTGATGGCTTTGTAGTCGTCGCTGTTTTGCTCGCCTTTGTGCAGCTTGACCATGCTGGGTTCAAACTCGGCACCGCTCATTTCCAGCAGCACATGGGGCACAAAAGAACAGGCACCGGGGGCGAAGTAAAGTTTCAGGCTCATGGGTCAGGTCTCCAAAAAAGTCAGGGATTTGTGGCGGGTGCAGGGGTGCTGCTGAGGGGCGCAGGCGTTTCAATTTGCAGTGCTTCGGGGCGAATCTGATTCGCCATGTGTTCAGGTTCGCGTGCTGTATTTGGCCCCCAGCCCCAATGGGCAAAAGCGTCCCATTGCCAAGCCAGCGTGGCCGCATTGAGGATCAACAAAAGAGCCATTAACCAACGCATCATCGGAGTTTGTCCTCGACAGGAAAGGGGCGCACGCTGACCTCGGCGCTGTGAATTTCTTGCAGGCCTGTGTCGGTTAGCAGCCGCAAGGCACCGCCGGGGCTGACGCCCCTTGCCGCGCCGATCTGGCCGTCGCTGGTGTGCACGCGCCTGCCCTTGAGCACGTCGCGCGATTCAAAGCGGTTTTGCAGCGGGGCGAAGCCGTCGCGCTCAAATGCCAACAGGGCCTGTACCAAAGGCACGCCCAAGCGTGCCAGACAGGCTGGCGCGGTCATGTCAGGCAATAACTCGGTCAGTGCGGCAGGTGCTGTGTTCAGACCCTCTGCGGGGCGCGGTCGGATGTTCAGACCGACCCCCACCACCACCTGGCTGCGCCCGCCCATGCTGGCCGCTTCGACCAAGATGCCGCCGAGCTTGCGGTCTTGAAACCACAAATCGTTGGGCCACTTCAGGCCCACATCGGGGTGCAGGCTTTCGGCCAGGCTCAGGCCAACGGCCAGCGACAAGCCAGACCAATCGCGGGGTGCCAAGGGCAAGCTGAGTGAAAAAGTGAGCGAGTCGCCGGGCTGGCTTTGCCAGACCCGGCCCATGCGACCACGGCCTGCGGTCTGGCTCTCGGCCACCAGCAGCGTGGCTTCGTGCTGACCTGCGCGAGCACGTCGCATGAGCTCGCTGTTGCTCGAATCGATTTCGGGCAGCACTTCGACCGTGAAATCGGGCAGCAGCGGGTAAATCTGCTCCCAAATTGCTTCAGCAGGCCAAGGGGTGCGCGGGATCATGGTGCGGCGTTCGTTGTGGGTGCTTGTCTTGTGCCCGCCATCCACAGGGTCAGCGCCGCAGACCAGCATGGGTCAGCGTTTTTTGGCGACGGCCTTCTTTGGCTTGGTCGGCTTTTTGGCTTTTTCCGTTTTCACGGGCTTGGCCGTTTTGGGCGCTTGAGGAGCTTTGCCCTTGGCTTTTGCCTGGGTTTTGATCTTGGTCTGGTCTTTCAACGGGGTCTCAGACTTGACTTTCGGTTTGTCCTTGGATTTCGCCTTGGCCTTTTTCTGGCTTGGCGTTTTGGGCGTGTCCTTGCGATCTTTGGGCGACAACAGGGTGCCACGGCAATTGGCGCTGCCGCACCAGCAAGGGTATTCGGCCTTGAGCTTCTTGGTGTAGGGCTCGTCGATGATCAGACCGTAGTCGTAGTTCAGTTCTTCACCGGCCTTGATGTTGCGGATCGCCTTGATGAAAATGCGCTCGTTGTCTTCGTCGGCTTCGCAGTTGGCGTCGCAGCTGTGGTTGATCCAGCGCGAAGAGTTGCCGCCGTGCAGCGCATCGATCACCCGGTCTTCGTTCACATGGAAATAGAAGGTGTGGTTCGGGTCATTGGGGTCGTGCGGGTGACGGTCTTGTGCCTCGTCCCAGCTGATGATCTCGCCCACGTATTCGATCAGTGTCTCGCCCTCTGCAAGGTCTTGCAGCGCAAACACGCCCTTGCCGTGCACGCCAGAGCGACGCACCTGAATGCGTTTGCCGGAAGTGCCAGCAGTCGAACGGCTGGCGGATGAGCGGCTGGGGGATGAAACTGGGGTTTTGGCCACGGCGTTAAAAATTTGTTATGGTGAATTCATGTGGGCGTGCGCGAGTGCGTGCCCGGGCGCGTGCGCACACGCGAGACAACGGATTGTAATGACATGAAGACATTGGTAATTGCAGAGAAGCCTTCGGTGGCTCAAGACATCGTCAAAGCCTTGACGCCGACCTCCGGCAAGTTCGAGAAACACGACGACCATTTTGAGAACGACAAATACGTCGTGACCAGCGCCGTGGGCCACTTGGTGGAGATCCAGGCCCCCGAGCAGTACGACGTCAAGCGCGGCAAGTGGAGCTTTGCCAACCTGCCCGTGATCCCGCCGCACTTTGACCTGAAGCCGGTGGACAAAACCAAGAGCCGCCTGACCGCCGTGGTCAGGCAAGCCAAGCGCAAAGACGTCAACGCCCTCATCAACGCCTGTGACGCTGGGCGCGAGGGTGAGTTGATCTTCCGCCTGATCGAGCAATATGCCGGTGGCACCAAGACGCTCGACAAACCCGTGCAGCGCCTGTGGCTGCAGTCCATGACGCCGCAAGCCATTCGCGATGGCTTTGACAACCTGCGCAGCAACACCCAAATGCAAGGCTTGGCCGACGCAGCCCGCAGCCGCTCTGAGGCCGATTGGCTGGTGGGCATCAACGGCACCCGCGCCATGACCGCGTTCAACTCGCGCGATGGTGGCTTCTTCCTCACCACCGTGGGCCGCGTGCAAACGCCCACGCTGGCCGTGGTGGTCGAGCGCGAAGAACAAATCCGCAAATTCATCAGCCGCGACTATTGGGAAATCCATGCCGATTTCGCCGCCGCCGCAGGCACCTACGCCGGCAAGTGGTTTGACCCTCAGTGGAAAAAAGAAGAAGACGCCGAAAAGAAAGCCGATCGCCAATGGACTGCACAAGAAGCGCAAGCCATTGTGGACGCCGTGCGTGGCAAGACCGCCACCGTGACCGAAGAGGCCACACCCACCACGCAAGCGAGCCCCGGCCTGTTTGACCTGACCAGCTTGCAGCGCGAAGCCAACGGCAAGTTTGGCTTTTCGGCCAAGACCACGCTGGCGTTGGCGCAAAGCCTGTACGAACGCCACAAGGCCCTGACCTACCCCCGTACCGATTCGCGCCACCTGCCCGAAGACTACGTGCCCGTGGCGAAAGAAACCTTCGAGATGCTGGCCGACAGCGGCATGCGCCACCTGGCCCCACACGCCCTCACGGCGCTCAACAACAACTACGTGCGCAAAATCCCGCGCGTGTTCGACAACAAAAAAGTGTCGGACCACTTCGCCATCATCCCCACGCTGCAAGCGCCCAGCGGATTGTCTGAGGCCGAGCAAAAGCTGTATGACCTGGTGGTGCGCCGCTTCATGGCGGTGTTCTTCCCCAGCGCCGAATACCAAGTGACCACCCGCATCAGTGTGGCCGCAGGCCACAGCTTCAAGACCGTGGGCAAGGTGCTGGTCAAACCCGGCTGGCTCGCCATTTACGGCAAAGAAGCCGCTGCCGAAGTGGAAGACGCCAAAGACGGCGACAAAGGCCAAAACCTGGTGCCCGTGCAGCCCGGTGAACAAGTGGGCGTGGCGACGGTCGAGGCCAAGGGCCTCAAAACCCGCCCGCCTGCCCGCTATTCAGAAGCCACGTTGCTGGGCGCCATGGAAGGCGCAGGCAAGATGGTGGACGACGACGAGCTGCGCGAAGCCATGCAGGAAAAAGGCCTGGGCACACCCGCCACCCGCGCCGCCATCATCGAAGGCCTGATCAACGAGAAATACATGCTGCGCGAAGGCCGCGAAATGCTGCCCACGGCCAAAGCCTTCCAGCTCATGACGCTGTTGCGCGGTTTGCAGGTGGAAGAACTCTCCAAACCCGAGCTGACCGGCGAATGGGAATACAAGCTGGCCCAGATGGAGCAAGGCAAATTGAGCCGCGCCACCTTCATGGCCGAGATCGCGGCCATGACCGAGCACATCGTCAAGAAAGCCAAAGAATACGACCGCGACACCGTGCCCGGCGACTACGCCACGCTCACCACGCCCTGCCCCAACTGTGGCGGCGTGGTCAAAGAAAACTACCGCAGGTACACCTGCACCGGCGCCCAAGGGGCCGTTGAAGGCTGCGGCTTCTCGTTTGGCAAATCGCCCGCAGGCCGCACCTTTGAGCCCGCCGAGGTCGAGCAATTCATGCGCGACAAAAAGATCGGCCCACTGGACGGCTTCCGCTCCAAAGCCGGATGGCCCTTTGTGGCCGAGATGGCGCTCAAGTACAACGAAGAAGAAAAGAACTGGAAGCTCGAATTCGACTTTGGCGACGACAAGAAGAACGAAGACAGCGGCGAGATCGTCGAGTTCACCGATGAGTCGCTGGGCGTTTGCCCCAAATGCGGCAGCGCGGTGCACGAGCACGGCAGCAACTACGTGTGCAGCAAAGCCGTGCCCACGCACGAGCAGCCCACGCCCAGCTGCGACTTCAAGACCGGCAAGATCATCTTGCAGCAGCCGGTGGAGCGCGAACAGGTCGTCAAGCTCTTGAGCACCGGCAAAACCGATTTGCTCGACAAGTTTGTGAGCAACCGCACCCGCCGCAGCTTCAAGGCCATGCTGGCTTGGAACCCCGAAGAGGGCAAAGTCGCGTTTGAGTTCGAGCAACGCGAAGGTGGCAAGAAATACCCCCCGCGCAAGACCGCTGCCAAAAAGACCCCATTCGGCAAGCCCGCCGTCAAAAAGGCTGCAGCCAAAACACCGGCGGCCAAAAAAGTGGCCAAGGCCGCCGCCCCCAAAGCCCCGCGCAAAGCCGCAGTGGGCACCTTGAAGCCCAGCGCTGCCTTGGCTGCCGTGATCGGTGACGGCACCTATGCCCGCACCGAAGTGGTCAAAAAAATCTGGGACTACATCAAGGCCAACAACCTGCAAAACCCGGCAGACAAGCGCTCCATCACCGCCGATGGCAAGCTGCAAGCCGTGTTTGGCAAAGAGCAGGCCACCATGTTTGAGTTGGCCGGGATCATTGGCAAGCACCTGAGTTGATTTTTGATGGCGGTATAGCCCTTTGGGTAGATGAAAATTGACCGTTGGATGGCTTCACGGTTCCTCCCGGTTTTTGCAGACTGTTCTTGTCTTTCAACTGCAATAACCAAGGATCTTTTCATGTCGCCACGATTCGTCAAAATCACTTCAATGACCGCCGCCATCGTGCTGGCGTCTTCCTGTTTCGCCGCCTTTGCCCAAGGGACAGGCACAGGTTCCGGTTCGGGGGCTGGCCCAGGTGCCGGCGTCGGCGCAGGGCCTGGACCGGGCACAGGCCCCGCCGCCGGTTTCGGTGCCAAGACGGAGCAGTTTGTGGAGCGGCAAAAAGAATCCATCCGCCATCAAACGCAGATGCGGACGCAAGAAAAAAACCTGTCGGACACACGCGGCCAGATCAAGGCGCAGGAGAATTTGCTCAAGCAAACGCGTGACCAAATCAAGCGACAAGACCAGTTGCTGACGCGCACACGCAGCCAGATTCAGGACCACGCGCAAGACAAGCCCGAGCTGCTGGACCTTTTGCGCAAGCAAGAGCAAACCCAGGAGCGGCTGTTGACGCGATTGAAAACCCAAGAGCAAAGCCTGGTCCAGATGCGCGACCAGTTCAAAGCCGAAGAACAGGAGCAAACCCAATTGCGCGATCAACTCAAAAACAGGTGACTATTTCTCGCAAAACCGGATCTTGACGGGCAAGGCCAGCAGCAACGGCTTCAAGGCCGCCCAAGCCGCTTCGGGTGTGGCTCTTGCGTCGACTTCTACCGGGGCATCGCCCGTGGCTTTGACCTGGGGCCATTGCGTGGCGGGCGTTTGCAAGGGCGTCAACACCCGATCGACCAGGCCTTGCACCACCGCACCGGTGGCCAGGGTGCGCAGTTCGGGTTTGTAGATCTTGCCGACGTTGGTCACGGGCATGCGTTGCAGCACGGTGATGGATTTGGGTCGGGCGGGAGCTTCGTCCACGCCTTGGGCGGTGAAGGCCAGCAGTTCGTCTTCGCTCACCACGCTGCCGGGTTTGAGCGTGACAAAGGCCACGGGCAATTCGCCTGCATAGGCGTCGGGTGCGCCCACGGCGGCGCACAGTTCGACGGCGGGGTGTGCGCCCAGTGCGTCTTCGATCACTTTGGGGTCGATGTTGTGGCCACTTCGAATGATCAAGTCTTTGGCCCGGCCCGACAGGTGCAGTCGGCCTTGCTCGTCGATGAAGCCCACATCGCCTGTGATGAGCCAGCCCTCGGGCGTGAAGCTGCGGGCGGTTTCGGCGGCATCGAGGTAGCCTGAAAACAGGTTGGGCCCTTGGTAGAGCACCATGCCTTTTTCGCCCGCTGGCAGGTCTTGTCCGGTGGCTTGGTCGTCGCTGTTCAAGGCCACCACACGCACCCGCGCGTGCGGCAGCGGCCAGCCCACGCAGCCTGCGGGGGCGCTCAGGCCCGGTGGGGCCACGGTGCTCAGGCCAGCGGTTTCGGTCATGCCCAGGCTTTCGTTGATCTGCAAGCCGAAGCTTTGCGCAAAGCGTTGCGCCAGTTCGGGCGGCAGCGGTGCAGCGCCGGTGCGCACCGCACGCAGGCGTGAGATGTTGGCCCCGTTCAGCGGCACGCCCGCCAGCGCCGCCAGCACCGTGGGCACACCCGACATGAGGGTGCAGCCGTGGTGTTCGGCCAAGCGCCAATAGTTTTGCACCACGTCGCGGTGGCGAAACAGCGCGGCGGTGGGAATGACGATGTGCATGCCCACGGCCAGCGAACACAATGCGCCGGGCAAGACACCGGCCACATGGAACAGCGGGTAGCCGTTGATCGTCACATCGCTGGCTTGAAAGCCTTGCATCGTGGCGTTGGCCCAAGCGGTGAACACCTGTGCGCCATGGCTGTGCCGTGCCAGTTTGGGTGCGCCGGTGGTGCCCCCGGTGTGAAAGTAAGCGGCGATGTCGCTGGCCTGAATGACACGTTCGCTTTGCAGGCGGTCGCTGGCTTGTTGTTGGCGCAGGGCATGAAAGTCGTGTGTGCCGGGCGGCAAGCCAGACGCCAGAGCGTGGCCATCGGGGTGCACGAACAGCACGGTGTGGAGTTGGGGCAATTGGGCTTGCAGGCGCAGTGCTTTGTCGCGCATCTGGCTGTCGTCGTCCACGCCGTGGGCGATCAGCACTTTGGCCTGACTGGCCTGCAAGAGGGACAGCAGTTTTTCTTCGCTCAACAAGGGGTTGAGCGGTTGCACAATGCCTGCCGCCTCGCCACCCCACAGGGCCAAGTGGTAGGCCAGTCCTCCGGGCAGCAAGATGGCCACCACATCTTGAGGGCCGATGTGCAGGCTGTGCAGCGCATTGGCCGTTTGGTGAATGCCTTGCAGCAAGGTGCGGTATGTCCAGCAAGTAGCTGGGCCGCCGGGCTGGCCTGTGGTCAAAAAGGTGAGTGCGGGCCGGTCGGGGTGGGCTTCGCAGCTGGCGCGAATCAGCGCATAAGTGCTGGCCCAGGGCGCAGCTTGGGCCAAGGGCGTGGCCTCGATGCGCTGAAGGTCGGCGAGGGATTGAACGGGCGTTGAGACGGTCAGGTGCATGCGCGATGTTAGCCACAGCCTGGCCCGTGCTTTGTCACGCAGGTGGCAAAGCACGGGTCATCAAGCGGCCAAAGTCATCAAGCTGGCGTTGCCGCCTGCCGCGGCTGTGTTGGTGCTGATGCTGCGCTCGCTGACCAAGCGGGCCAGCGGCACAGCGGCATCGCCGGGGTGCATGGTGGTGAGCGTGACGATGGCACCCGGGCGTTGTGCCAGTTGCGCTTGCCACTGCAAGGTGGTGGCTGCGTCGGCGTGCAGCAAGGCGGCATCCACCGGCGACGCGTGTGCCGTGTCGTGCAGCGTCACCTGGCTTTGCACCGCTTTGGGCAGTTGCGTGTGCAAGGCTTGCGCAGACAGCGGCCACACGGCGTGGCTGCCTACTGCCAGCACCGCGGCCAGCTGGGTCAGGCGGTCGGCATCGGCATGGGCGTGCTCACCCGTCAGGCACAGCACCCGCGCACGGGCTTGTACCCGGTAGACGTTGCGCTCGCCGGTGGGGCCGCGCAAGACGGCTTCATGGCCCGCCGGGTTGGCGGCGGCAAACTGTGCACACGCGTGCGCCAGCGGCAAACGCTGTTGCGCCACCGCCCAGTCGTGCAGGGCTTGCAGCGCAGGCGATGCCTGCGGCAATGCGGCTGCGCCACTGGCTTGCACGCTGCGCAATGCCGCGTCTGGCGGGCAACGTGCCAACAGGCGCAACAGATACAGTGGCCCACCCGCTTTGGGGCCGGTGCCCGACAAGCCATCGCCGCCAAAGGGCTGCACACCCACCACCGCACCGACCATGTTGCGGTTCACGTACACATTGCCCGCGTGGCTGTGGTCGATGACTTGGGTGATGGTTTCTTCGATGCGCGAATGCACGCCCAATGTGAGCGCATAACCGGTGTCGTGGATGGCATGCAGCAACTCGGGCAGCTGGTTACGGGCATAGCGCACGATGTGCAGCACCGGGCCAAACACCTCGCGCTCCAGTTGGCCAATGTGCGCGATCTCGATCAGCGTGGGGGGCACATAGGTGCCTTTGGGCAAGGACATGCGTGCTTTGGCGCTGATGCGGTGCACCGTGTGGCCGCCTTGCTGCATGGCGCTCACATGCGCTTCGATGC
>JAGNWH010000005.1:0-6913 GCA_017986055.1 Limnohabitans sp.
TTTCCATGACCACTGCCCGCCGTTCTTTGCTCAAAGGAGGCGCCGCTCTGGGCGCCATGATCGCTGCACCCACTTGGTTGCATGCCCAAACCACGGCCCCAACGGCTGAACGCCGCTTTGCCCCCGCCGTGGGCAATTGGCGCACGTTTGATGTGACCACCCGCGTCGAAATCGCCGAACCACAAGGTGCCACGCGCGTGTGGTTGCCTGTGCCCAGCATGAACACCGCCTGGCAGAATTCCCTGGACACCCGATTCAGCAGCAACGGCACGGCCCGGATGGGCAGCGATCTGGTGGAAGGGGCCCGCTTTGTGGTGGCCGAGTTCGCTGAAGGCGTGCGTCCAGTCATCGAAATCACCAGCCGTGTGCAAACCCAAAACCGTGCGGCCGAGTTGTCGGCGGGCCGCAGCTTCGCGCCCGAAGCGGCCGACACCCTGCGCCACTACACGCGCGCCACCCAGATGCTGCCCCTTGATGGCATTGTGCGCACCACCGCACTGCAAGCCACCAAGGGCGCGAAGACGGACGAACAAAAAGCCCGGGCAGTCTATGACTGGGTGGTGAGCAACGCCTTTCGTGACCCCAAGACACGCGGCTGCGGCGAGGGCGACATCAAGACCATGCTGGAAACCGGCAACCTTGGCGGCAAGTGCGCCGACTTGAACGCCTTGTTTGTGGGCCTGTGCCGTGCGGTGGGCGTGCCAGCCCGTGATGTGTACGGCATTCGATTGGCGCCTTCGGAGTTTGGCTACAAAGAGCTGTCGGGCAACCCGGCCAGCCTCAAGGGAGCACAACATTGCCGCGCTGAGGTGTATTTGCAAGCCCATGGTTGGGTGGCGATGGACCCCGCCGACGTGGCCAAAGTCATGCGTCTCGAAACCGCCGATTGGATCAAGAAAACCAACCACCCCGTGGTGGCCCCGGTGTACAAGCACTTGTTTGGCGGCTGGGAAGGCAACTGGATGGCTTGGAACACATCGCACGATGTGAGCTTGCCTGGGGCCAAAGCCGGCCCTGTCAATTTCTTGATGTACCCGGTGGCCGAGACGGCTGAAGGTCGTTTGGACTCTTACGCACCAGACGCGTTCAAGTACACGATCACGGCGACAGAAATCAAGGGCTGATCACAGCTGCAGTTGCAGCTGGCTTTCAAACACACGGGCTTGCCCCGTGTGTGGGTCGGTGAACTGCACCGATTGGGCCAGCAACTGCAAGGGTTGGCTAAAGTCTTCCGGGGCATCCGGCCCGCGCAGCACGGTCGGGTAAAACAAGTCGCCCTCAATGGGCATGCCCAAAGCGTTCATGTGCACCCGCAGCTGATGGCGCTTGCCGGTGATGGGTTCAAGTTGGTAGAGCGCCCGGTCACCTGCGGTGCGCAGCAGGCTGATGCGGGTTTCGCTGTTGGCTTGGCCAGCAACTTCTTGGGTTCTGAAGAAGGGCTCGCCCGGCACCAAGCGGCTGGTGTGTACGCGTGGCAAAGCCACCTCAGGTGGCCATGCTGCAACGGCGTGGTACGTCTTGTGAATGTGTTTGTCGCGGAACAGGGCGTGATAAGCATCGCGCTCATGCAGGCGTTTGCCCAACAGCACCAAGCCTGCGGTTTCCCGGTCAATGCGGTGCAGAGGCACCAAGTCGGCGCAAGCGGTCAGGCGTTTGAGCTGCACCAACAGGCTTTGCTGCACATAGCGCCCGCTGGGGGTGACGGGCATGAAATGCGGTTTGTCGGCCACCAGCAGGTGATCGTCTTCAAACACGATGCGCGCTTGCACGGGCAAGACCGGTTCATCGACCAGGTTGCGGTAGTAATAAAAGCGTTGACCCGGCTGGCAGGCTTGGTCGGGCAGGGCGGGCTGACCGTTTTCTTGCAAGACCAAGCCTTGCTGCAAGCGCTGTGCCCATTCGCTGCGCGCGATGCCGGGCATGCGTGCAGCCAAAAAATCGAGCACATTGAGCGTGCAGGCTGGTGGGACCGAAACCACGCTGGCGCTCACGCCATCGCGCATGGGCAATTGAGGCCCTTGGCCCGCTTGGCTCATGTCAGACGCGGCGGAACACCAAGTCCCACACGCCATGGCCCAGCTTGAGGCCCCGGTTCTCAAATTTGGTCAGGGGCCTGTAGTCGGGTTTGGCGGCAAAGCCGTCTGCGGCATCGCTGGTGTTCACCAACAAAGGTTCGGCACGCAGCACGCCCATCATTTGCTCAGAGTAAGGCTGCCAGTCGGTGGCCAGGTGCAGGTAGCCACCGGGCTTGATGTGCTGGGCCAAACGATGGATGAAGGGCGACTGGATCAGGCGGCGCTTGTGATGGCGGCTTTTGTGCCAAGGGTCCGGAAAGAAAATATGCACGCCGTCCAGGCTGTCCGTGCCCAGCATGTTGTCCATGACCTCAATCGCGTCGTGCTGCACGATGCGGATGTTGCCAATGTGCTCTTCGCCGCAGCGTTTGAGCAGGGCGCCCACACCCGGTTCATGCACTTCGCAGCACAAAAAATTGTCGTTGGGGCGCACCTGCGCGATCTTGGCTGTGGCGTCACCCATGCCAAAACCGATTTCAAGAATCAGCGGGGCACTGCGCCCAAACGCGGCCGGTACGTCCAGACGCTCGGCGCTGTAAGGGATCAAAAAATGCGGCCCGAATTGCTCAAACGCCCGTACTTGCCCCGAGCCCATGCGCCCGGCACGCAGCACATAGGTCTTGATGGTGCGCATGAAGGGGGCGTCTTTGGCTTGTGTGGCGTCGATGGCCGGGGCGTTCGTGGTGTCTTCAGGCGTCGTCATGAGGGGCAGGGTGAGTAAGCAAACCCTGTGATTATCGCGGTTCCCAAAGTTGCCATTTGCTGGCCCGGCGCGCCTGCCTGGCCGTTGGCATCGAAGTATCAACTCAGTTTATTGCTTGAGCGCCAGACCTGTACCCACTGTGCCAAGGCTTGTGTGATGGCCGTTTTGTCGCAAACGGCAGGCAGCCCCAGCACTTGCGCTGCCGCATTGAGTGCGTTCAGTGGCACGCGCAAATCCAGCGCCAGTGCCCCGTTTTGCTTGCTGAGCTTCTCGCCATTGGCACCCAGCACCAAAGGTGTGTGCAGGTACTGCGGCGTGGGCAGGCCCAAGGCGCGTTGCAGCAAGATTTGTCGCGCGGTGTTGTCGGCCAGGTCTTCCCCGCGCACCACGTGGGTGATGCCTTGTTCGGCATCGTCCACCACTACTGCCATTTGGTAGGCCCACAGGCCATCGGCGCGGCGAAGCACAAAGTCGCCCACTTCTGTGAGCACGTTTTGTTGTTGTGGCCCCAAACGCCGGTCTTGCCAGTGCGTGACTTCGGGCAAGTCGAGCGCGGTTTGTACGGCGCGCACATTCAAACGCCAAGCCCTGGCAGGTTTGCCTTTCAGCCCATCGCGGCATGTACCGGGGTAAATCGCAGCTTGGTGGCGTGCCGCAGACGGGGCTTGTGCGGTTTCGATAGCGGCCTCGATGTCTTTGCGCGAACAGCCGCAGGGATAGGCCCAACCTTGGGTCACCAGGGTGTCAAGCGCTTGTTGGTAGACGTGTGCACGCTGACTTTGCCGCCATACGGGACCAAATGGATTTTGAGCATCGGCACCGAGGCCATCGGGCACCAAACCACAAGCGCTCAGCTGTTGCAGGATGGCCGCATCGGCCTGCGGCACACAGCGCGGGGTGTCCACGTCTTCGATGCGCAAGCGCCATTGCCCACCGTGGGCGCGGGCATCCAGCCAACTGGCCAGTGCCGCCACCAGCGAGCCAGCATGCAAAAGGCCGGTTGGCGAGGGCGCAAACCGGCCTGTGTACCGCACTGTCATGCGATGGATCAGCGTTTTTTGAGTACCGCCAAGGCCAACTCCAGGCCCGAGACAAACGCGTCTTCGGCCCGGTGGCCCAGGCACCAGTCGCCGCACAGGCCAATCCCTTGGTCTTTTGACCACAGGTGGCTTTGGCCCAAAGGCTGGGCCGTCTTGGCGTACAGCCAGCGGTGCACCTCGGCGTGTGCCGGAGTGGCGCGGATGCCGGTGATTTCGGCAAAAGCCTTGATCAGCTTGCCGGTGATGCGCTCGGGCGTGTCATTGACGTGTTCTGCCGACCAAGGGGCGCTGGCTTGCACCGTCCAGCGTTCGATGCGTTCGCGCCCGGGTTTGGACGATTCGCGCGCCATCCAGGCGATGCGGTGGTGTGTGCTGCGGGCCGCGTTCCATTGGGGGCCAAGAGTGATCAAGTCGGGTTGCACGGCCTGAGGATAGGCCAGCATCAAGGTCCAGCAGGGGTCCACACGCACGCTGTCCAAGGGGGCAGCCAAGGTGCTGAGTCCTGAGGCGTTCAACAACGCGGCGGCTTGGGCGGGTGGGATGGCCAAAATGACTTTGTCAAAGCCGGCAAAGATGTGCTGACCGCCGTCTTCGGTTTCCGTCTGCAGTTGCCAGCCGTTTTTCTTCAGTGGGTCGGCCATGATCTGGGTGACCCGGGTTTGCAGCTGCACATTGCCGTCTTCGACCAAGGGCGCAGCCCAGGCTTTGACCAAACCGTTCATGCCGGGCGTGGCGACCCAGTGCCGCTCGCCACCGGGTAAGCCCGCTTCGATCACCCGGCCATTGGGGTCGAGCACGCGCACGGCGTTGGCGCTCCAGGGTTTGCAGACGCCCGGGGCGGTGCCAATGGCCAGCTCAAAACGCGGGTCGCGCACGGTGAAGTATTGGGCGCCGTGGTCAAAGCTGCCAAACGCGCTGGCGCGGGTGGACATGCGCCCACCCAAGCCCCGGCTTTTCTCAAAAAGCGTGACGTTGTGACCGGCTTGGCGCAGTGTGCGCGCGCAAGTCACGCCGGCCAGGCCGACTCCGATGATGGCGATGTGTTGTGTAGTCATGCAGCCACTTTAGCCGAGAAACGACGCCCGATGTCGACCGGGTGGGTTAGTACCAATGCACTTTTGCAATGCACTTCAGGCCGCATGCATCTTTTGCAACAAGGCCAAGCGCGTGGCGGGTTTGTCAAGCTGGGCGGTCCACCACAACAAGGCATGGCCAGCAGGGCTGAGGCGGCTGTCGCGCCATGCGGCGTGTACCGGGCTCAGACGCGATTGGTCGGTTTTTTTAACCACCAGCAGGCCTTGTTTGACATAAGGTTCGGCCAGGCTTTGGGGTAGAAAGCCAGCCCCCAAACCGCGCAGTTGGGCTTGCAGCTTGCTGGCCATATCGGGTACGGTGAAGACGTCTTGACCCCCTTGAAGCCCGACGGTCAGGCCGCTGCCGCGTTGCACCGAATCGGCCACGGCCACCACGCGATGCTGCACCAACTGGGCATCGCTCAAGGGCTCGGCGGCGAGGGCCAAAGGGTGTTGTGGCGCTACGGCAAACACAAAAGGCACTTCGCCCAGCGCCATGTGCTGGATGTCTGCGGCCATGTGCTGCCCCAGCGCCACACCCAAGGCCAAGTCGGCTTGTCCCGAAGTCAAGGCCGCCATGGTGCCGGACAAGGTTTCGTGGCGAATGCGCAAACGCGTGGGGCTGTTCAGGGCCAAAAAGGCTTCGCACAAATCCATGACCACGCTGCGCGAGACGATGCTGTCCACCGCCACCGTCAGCACGGCTTCCCAGCCGGTGGCCACGCGCTTGACGCGGTTGGCCACGGTGTCGATGTCTTGCAGCAAACGGCCCGCTTCGCGCAGCAGCTCTTGGCCTGCGGCGGTGGGGCGTGCCTGGCGCGAACTGCGGTCGAACAGCAGCACATCCAAGGCATCTTCGAGCTGGCGCACGCGGTAAGTCAGGGCGCTGGGTACCAGGTTGAGCTTGCGGGCGGCGGCGGCAAAACTGCCTTGCTCGTCGATGGTTTGCAGCATGAACAGGGCGTCAGGTGTGAGCCAATCTTTGGGACTTTGCATGGTGCTTGTATTTTATTTCAATTAATTTGAATGATGGCGGCAAACCAATTGCACCGTAGCCAGCGGTTCATTCCTTAAAGTCACGGTCAATCACTCAGGAAAAAACCATGTTGACTTTGCGCAAATCCTCCGAACGCGGCCATGCCGACCATGGCTGGCTCAAGTCGTTTCACAGCTTTTCTTTTGCCAACTATGTCGACCCGGCCCACATGGGGTGGGGCAATTTGCGCGTCATCAACGAAGACCGCATTGCGCCCGGCACTGGCTTTGGCACGCATGGTCACCGCGACATGGAAATCATCAGCTACGTTTTGTCGGGCAATCTGGCTCACCAAGACAGCATGGGCAACGTCAAGGGCATACCGCCCGGTGATGTGCAGCGCATGAGCGCAGGCAGCGGTGTGCGCCACAGTGAGTTCAACCACGCCGAGGGTGAGCAAACCCATTTTTTGCAGATCTGGATCGAGCCGAATGTGATGGGCATTGACCCCGGTTACGAGCAAAAAACCGTGCCCGAAGCCGCCAAACGCGGGCAGCTGGCGCTGGTGGCCGCCCCCGATTCGGGCCAATTCACCGTCAAAATTCACGCCGATGCCCGCTTGTATGCGGGCTTGTTCGATGGCGCCGAGCATGCGAGCCTGGCGCTCAACCCCGCGCGCAAGGCCTATGTGTTTTTGGTGCGCGGCAGTTTGCAGGTCAATGGCCAGCCACTTCAGGCCGGCGATGCCGCTCTGCTGCAAGCCGAGTCTTCGTTGGCATTGGCCCAAGGCCAGAACGCCGAAGTGCTGGTGTTTGATCTGTGCGCCTGACACACAGCATGCGGCGATCGTTTCGCCATTCCCGCGCGGGCGGCAATCCAAACCCCCGCCATTCCCGCGCAGGCGGTAATCCAATCCCCCGTCATTCCCGCGCAGGCGGGAATCCATTTCGCTTCTCTGTGTTCTTTTTTTAAGGAGTATTTCTCATGGCTAAAACCGTTGTTGTTTTCCATTCTGGCTACGGCCACACCCAGCGCGTGGCTCAATT
>JAGNWH010000005.1:7013-58294 GCA_017986055.1 Limnohabitans sp.
GTCATTCCCGCGCAGGCGGGAATCCATTTCGCTTCTCTGTGTTCTTTTTTTAAGGAGTATTTCTCATGGCTAAAACCGTTGTTGTTTTCCATTCTGGCTACGGCCACACCCAGCGCGTGGCTCAATTTGTGGCCCAAGGCGCCAACGCCCAGTCGATCACCATCGATGCCGACGGCAACATCACCGAGGCCGACTGGGCCGCGCTGGACGCCGCTGATGCCATCATCTTTGGCTCGCCCACCTACATGGGCATGGCCTCTTGGCAGTTCAAGAAGTTTGCCGACGCCACCTCCAAGCGCTGGTTCACCAGCGCCTGGAAAGACAAAGTCGCTGGCGGCTTCACCATCTCGGCCAGCCCCAGCGGTGACAAGCTGTCCACCATCCAGTACTTCATCACATTGGCCATGCAGCAAGGCATGGTTTGGGTCGGTCAGCCCGCCATGAACGACGGCACCATCAACCGCATCGGCTCCAACTCCGGAGTGATGGCGCAAGTGGGCCCCACCAGCCCTGCCGAAGACATTCCTCAGGGCGATTTGGACACCGCCAAAGCCTATGGCGAGCGCGTGGCCGCTGTGGCCGCCAAACTGCGCGCTTGATGCATCTTTGCAGGGGGCTTCCGTCTGGTTGGAGGCCACTCTGCGGGCAAATGTTCCGGCACCACCATTCATGGCAAGCGGGCGCTCATTTCTCCGAGTTCAGGTTTGCCGGTGGGCGGTGTGCAATTTAAGAAATGCGTTGATCTCGGGTAGCATCTCGTCATGAAAATCATCTCGATGTTGCCGTGGGCCGATTGGCTTGCTGTGCTGACTTTTTTCAGCTTGTGGGTGGGTTATGCCTGGGTGGCCAAAGTGCGCGGCCTGCGCGACCAAAGTCTGATTGCCACCACCAACCGTTATCGCCAGATGTGGATGATGCAAGCCACCGCCCGTGATCCACGCATGTTGGATGGCCTGATCACGCAAAATTTGTCGCAAACACCGGCATTCTTTTCGTCGACCAGCATCATCATCATCGGTGGCCTGTTCGCACTGATGGGCACCACCGACAAGGCGGCTGAGCTTGTGGGAGAAATCCCTTTCGCGCAGCCTACGCCCTTGCTCGTTTTTGAGTTCAAGATTCTGGTCTTGGTTGGTATTTTTGTTTACGCGTTTTTCCGATTTTCTTGGTCTATGCGGCAATACACCTTCGTGGCTTTAGTCATCGGTGCCATGCCTCCGCCTAAAGATTTTGAAAATCATCGTTTTGACCGCCAGCACTTTGCCGAACGCGCGGGTAACCTGGTCAGTGCGGCTGCCGAGACTTTCAACGATGGTTTGCGGGCCTATTACTTTTCTTTTGCCGCCATGGCCTGGTTTTTTTCACCCTTGGCGCTGGTCATGGGGACGGCCTTGGTGGTGCTGATTCTTTACGGGCGAGAGTTCAGGTCTGACGTGCTGCAGGTTTTGCGCGACTGAGCCAATTACCCCGCCGCCGCACCATCGGCGGCAGGGGTGACCTCCTACAATGGCAGGCTATGTTTGTTCACCTGCGCCTTCACACCGAATTTTCTGTCGTTGACTCGACATGCCGTATCGACGACGTGGTCAAGATCGCGGCCAAAGACGGTCAGCCTGCCTTGGCCATCACCGATCTGAACAACCTGTTTGGTGGGGTTAAGTTCTACAAAGAAGGCCGGGGCAAGGGCGTCAAGCCCATCCTGGGTGCCGAAATCAACCTGGAAGGTCTGGGGGGTGATCTGGGGGCCATCAGCCGGGTGGTGGTGTTGGTGCAAAGTCACCAAGGCTATCTGAATATTTGCGAATTATTGGCCCGCGCTTGGACTCAAAACGTGCTCAAAGGCGTGGCCGTGGTCAAGCTGGTTTGGCTCAAGGAGCTGTCTGAGGGCTTGATATTGCTGTCCGGCGCGCAGGCTGGCCCGGTGGGGCAGGCCTTGGTGCAGGGCGATAGCGACAAAGCCGCCGATGTGGCTTTGCAGTTGGGCTCGATTTTTCCGCACCGTTTTTACCTGGAACTGCAACGCGCAGGCCGCCCCGAAGACGAGCCGCAGGTGGCGGGCGCGGTGGCCCTGGCCGCACGCTTGGGTTTGCCCGTGGTGGCCACGCACCCGGTGCAGTTTCACGAGGCCGAAGATTACGAGGCCCACGAAGCCCGGGTGTGCATCTCTGAAGGCGAAATCTTGGCCAATCAGCGCCGGGTGCGCCGCTTTACCCGCGAGCAATACTTCAAATCCGCCGCGCAAATGTGTGCGCTGTTTGCCGATGTGCCCAGCGCCATCGCCAACACGCTGGAGATCGCCAAGCGCTGCAACCTGACCTTGGTGCTGGGCAAGCCACAGTTGCCCAACTTCCCGATTCCGCCTGTCAATGGCGTGATCATGTCCGTGGACGACTATTTTCGCCATGTCTCGCACGAAGGGCTGGAAGCCCGCCTGCTGCATCTGTACCCCAACGAAGCCAAACGCAACGAAGAACGCCCGCGTTATGTGGAGCGCTTGGAATTCGAGCTGAACACCATCTTGAAGATGGGCTTTCCGGGCTACTTCTTGATCGTGGGTGACTTCATTCAGTGGGCCAAGGCCAATGGCTGTCCGGTCGGCCCTGGCCGGGGCTCGGGTGCGGGATCGCTGGTGGCCTATGCGCTCAAGATCACCGATCTCGATCCACTGCAGTACAACCTGCTGTTCGAGCGATTTTTGAACCCCGAGCGGGTGTCGATGCCTGACTTCGACATTGACTTTTGCCAGGGCAACCGTGACCGGGTGATCGACTATGTGAAGGACAAATACGGGCGTGACGCGGTCAGCCAGATTGCCACCTTCGGCACCATGGCCGCGCGTGCGGCGATTCGCGACGTGGGCCGTGTGCTGGACATGAGCTACATGTTTTGCGACGGCATCAGCAAGCTGATTCCCAACAAGCCGGGCATGTCGGTCACGCTGCAATACCCGCCCGCCACGCCCAAAGAGGGCGACAAGAACAACTACGCCATCGCCATGGAGCCCATCTTGGCCGAGCGCATCGAGCGCGAAGAGGATGTGAAGACGCTCATCGAGCTGGCGCAAAAGCTCGAAGGCATGACGCGCAACATCGGCATGCACGCCGGGGGCGTCTTGATCGCGCCCGGCAAGTTGACCGACTTTTGCCCGCTCTACCAACAGCCCGGCAGCGAGTCGGCGGTGAGTCAGTACGACAAAGACGACGTGGAGGCTGCAGGCCTGGTGAAGTTCGACTTCTTGGGCTTGGCCACGCTGACGATCTTGGAGATCGCCCGCGAGTTCATCATGAAGCGGCACAAGGGCCAGGAGAACTTCGCCTTTGAAAATATCCCGCTCGACGACACACCGACCTACAAACTTTTCTCGGACGGCAAGACCGAAGCCGTGTTCCAGTTTGAAAGCCGTGGCATGCAGGGCATGTTGCGCGATGCGCGGCCCAGCCGCCTGGAAGACCTGATTGCGCTGAACGCGCTGTACCGCCCCGGCCCGATGGACCTGATTCCCAGTTTTGTGGCGCGCAAGCATGGGCGTGAGGTCATTGAGTACCCGCACCCGTTGGTGGCCGAGATGCTGAGTGAGACCTACGGCATCATGGTTTACCAAGAGCAGGTGATGCAGACCGCCCAGATTTTGGGTGGCTACAGCTTGGGCGGCGCCGACATGCTGCGCCGTGCCATGGGCAAGAAGAAGGCCGAAGAAATGGCCGAGCACCGCGCCATCTTCCGCGCAGGTGCAGCCAAGAACGACATCACCGAAGCAAAAGCCGACGAGGTTTTTGACTTGATGGAAAAGTTCGCGGGCTATGGCTTCAACAAGTCGCACGCTGCCGCTTACTCTTTGCTGGCGTACCACACAGGCTGGCTCAAGGTGCACTACACCGCCGAGTTCTTTTGCGCCAACATGACGGTGGAAATGGACGACACCGACAAGCTCAAGGTGCTTTATGAAGACGCGGTCAAGTTCGGCATCACGTTCGACCCACCGGACGTGAATCGGGGCACTCACCGTTTTGAACCCGTCACCGACAAGGTGATCCGCTATGGCCTGGGTGCCATCAAAGGCACAGGTCAGCAAGCGATCGACGCCATTGTGGCGGCTCGCAACCAGGGCGGCCCGTTCACCAGCCTGTTTGACTTTGCCGTGCGCGTGGACCGTTCGCGCATCAACAAACGCACGGTGGATGCGCTGATCAAGGCGGGGGCCTTTGATTCGCTGCACATGAACCGCGCCGCCTTGTCGGCCAGCATTGACCGGGCGTTCGAGTTCTCCAGCGCCACCACGGCCAACGCCAACCAAGGCGGCCTGTTTGACATGCTGGGCGACGACTCGCACGGCTCCAGCACACAAGAGCCTGACTTGGTCGAAGTCATGCCCTGGGGCATCAAGGAACGCCTGCTGCTCGAAAAAACCGCTGTGGGCTTTTTCTTGTCTGGCCATTTGTTTGATGCGGTGGAACGCGAGGTGCGCCAGTTTGCCCGCCGCAAGATCGACGACCTGATCGACAGCCGTGAGCCGCAGTTGATGGCCGGGATTGTGAGCGACTTGCGCATCATCAACGGCCAGCGGGGCAAGGTGGCCATCTTCAAGCTCGATGACAAATCGGGCGTGATGGAGGCCACAGCCGACGAAGCCCTGATCAACTCGGCCAAGCATTTGCTCAAAGACGATGAGCTGATCATCGTCACGGCCAAGATGCAGGCTGACCGTTTCTCGGGTGGTTTCCGTCTCAAGATCGAGCAGGTCATGGACTTGGGCGCAGCCCGCTGTCGCTATGGCAAATACCTGCGCGTGGCTGTGAATGGCCGCGCCCCCGACATCGCGCGCCTGGTCAAAGAATTCCCGGCGCAACGCGAGCAGACCGATCAAGGCGATTTGGTGCGCGGCTTGCCGGTGCGCTTGGTGTTGGAGCGGCGCAACGACGAGCTGGCTGCCCGCGCCGAGCTGGCGCTGGGCGAAGCCGCCAAATTCTTCCCGACCGATGCGGCATTGGCCAGCTGGATGGCGCAGGCCGATCAGGGGCAGGCGCGGATTGTGTACGACTGAAGCTGCGCTGGCCTCAATCCTGTGGTCTGAACCCCAGCACGATCACAGGCGGCACACGCCCATCACTGTCTTTGGGGAATATTTCGGTTTTGTCGATGGCCCGAAGCACGGCATCGTCCCAGGCTTTGTTGCCGCTGGTTTGCACGATGCGGCGGCTGAGGATGGTGCCGTCGGGGCTGACTTTGACTTCGACTTCGGCACGCGGGTTGCCCACCACATCGCCGGGGTAGGTGATGTTGGGCTTGATGCGGCCCACCAAGCGGCCCGCGTAGCTGGCCGAGGGACCTGATGATTTGAGCGCTGTGCCGCTGGCGTTTTCGCCGCCCGAGGCACCGGCCATGCCTTGCATGCGTTTGAGGTTTTCTTTGCGCAGTGCATCAGCCCGGGCGGCATCCGCCTTCTCAGCGCTGGCCTTTTCTGCGGCTTTTTTCTTGTCGCGTTCTTTCTCTTCCTGCGCTTTTTTCTCTTTGGCCGCTTTTTCCTTGGCTTTGTCTTCTTTCTCGCGCTCTTTCTCGCGTTCCTTGCGCTTGAGCTCAGCCTTTTCTTTTTCGGCTTTTAACTTGGCCGTTTTTTCTTTTTCGGCCTTCAGCTTTTCAGCTTTGTCGGCTTCTTTTTTCTTGTCTTGCTGTTTTTTCTTTTCGAGCGCGATTTGAGCGTCCAGCCGCTCTTGCGCCAGATCAGGCGCAGGCGGTGGTGGTGGCGTGGGTTTGGCGGGTTTGGGCTGTGGCGCGGGCTCCGGCTCTGGCTCTGGCTCTGGCAGCGGCTCTTGCAGTCTTGGGGCCGCAGCTTGCGGCGTGGCCGACCACAGTTCGGCTTCGGCTTGCACGGTTTGCGGTTGGGTCTTCCAGGCCGTGGCCAAGCCCAAGGCCATGAACAGCAAGGCGTGCACCAGACCGGCGATCACCCAGGCACGCCCCGTGCCGGGTTGCGCCGGGGGCGCAAATTCGAGGTGATGCATGGTCTTGGCGTTCAAACCCAAACCCTCAAGGTGCCAGCTGAACCGACAGACCCACACGGGCAATGCCCGCGCGTTGCAGGCTGTCCATCACTTGCACCACGGTCTCGTATTTCACAGTGCGGTCGGCGCTGATGACGACCGCCGTGTTCTGTTCATCGCCGACCAGTCGCTTGACGCTGGCGGCCACGCTGGGCAAGGTGGCGCTGTCGGTCTTGCCGTCACTCACCAGTTCGAGTCGTTCGTCTTTTTGGATCACGATCTGGATGACTTTGTCCGGTTGCTTGGCGGCTTTGCCCACGCTGGGCAGGTCCACCACACTGGGCGTGATCATGGGTGCGGTCACCATGAAGATGATGAGCAGCACCAACATCACGTCAATGAAGGGCACCATGTTGATTTCGGCGATGGTGCGGCGTCCGCGACCTCGGGATGAAACGGCAGGCATGCGTGCTTCCTTCAGTGGCCCGAGGCCGAGCTGTTGGCGCCGCCCAGGCTGCGCTGCAAGATGTTGGAGAACTCTTCGATGAAGGTTTCCAGCTTGATGGCAATGCGGTCCACGTCGTGTGAAAAACGGTTATAGGCCAGCACGGCCGGAATGGCCGAGAACAGGCCAATGGCGGTGGCAATCAGCGCTTCGGCAATGCCGGGTGCCACGGTGGCCAAGGTCACTTGCTGCAAGCTGGCCAGCCCGGTAAAGGCGTGCATGATGCCCCACACCGTGCCGAACAAGCCGACATAAGGCGAGATCGAGCCGACCGATGCCAAAAAAGCCAGTTGCGATTCGGCCACGTCCATCTCGCGCTGGAAGCTGGCCCGCATGGCGCGGCGTGCGCCGTCGAGCAGGGTGCCTGCGTCGCTGATCTGGCGTTCGCGCAGTTTTTGATATTCGCGCATGCCGCTGGCAAAAATGCGCTCCATGGGGCCGGACAGCTTGGCGTTTTGGCTGGCCGAGTTGAACAGCTCGTTCAGGCTGGTGCCTGACCAAAAGACGCGTTCAAATTCTTCGTTGAGGTTTTTGATGCGCTTGATGGCCCCGAGCTTGCGCACGATGGCGGCCCAGCTGGCCACAGAAATCGCCAGCAGCAGCAAGACCACCAGTTGCACGACAAAACTGGCGTGCAACAGCAGCGAGACGATGGACATGTCTTGGTTCATTTGAGGGCTTCCAGAACGGGGGCCGGGATGCGGCCAGGTTTCAAGGTGGTGGCGTCGACCCAGCCCAGGCGGATGGTGCCTTCGGCCAACAGTCGGTCGCTGCTTGTCGTTTGGCCCGCTGTGCACAGGTAGGCACGCTGGGCAATGGTCAGGCTGGCTTTGCCGCCGGTTTGCAGCTCGGCGGTGACGAGCAGGGTGTCGTCCAAGCGGGCGGGTGAATGGTATTTGACGGTGGTTTCAGAGACCACAAACATGCCCCCCGATTCGTCGCGCAGCACCTGTTGGCCAAAGCCCAGGGCACGCAGCCACTCGGTGCGGGCACGCTCAAAGAACTTGAGGTAGTTGGCATAAAACACGATGCCGCCCGCGTCGGTGTCTTCCCAATAGATGCGGATGGGGTGCTGAAACGGGGCGTTGAGGGGCGGGATCAGGCTCATGCTTGCAACCAGGCTTTCAGGCGGGCGATGGCGGTTTGCAATTCGGCCATCGAGTTGGCGGTCGAAAAACGCACAAAGCGCGCAGTTTGGTCGGTGCCAAAGTCGCGCCCCGGCGTGATCGCGACATGGGCGTGCTCCAGCGCAGCAAAGGCAAATGCCCAGCTGTCTTTAAGGTCCAGCTTTTGGCAGGCCGCTGTGCAGTCGGCCCAGGCATAAAACGCCCCATCGGGGGCCACGGGCACCGTCAGGCCCAAATCGTTCAGGGCGGGGATGAAGTAGTCGCGACGGGCTTTGAATTCGGCGCGGCGGCGCTCGTATTCGGCCAGGCTCTCGGGCGCAAAGCAGGCCAAGGCGGCTTGTTGGGCCACGGTGCTGGCGCAAATGAAAAGGTTTTGTGCCAGCCGCTCCAGCACGGGGGTCAGCGCTTCGGGCACCACCAACCAGCCCAGCCGCCAGCCGGTCATGTTGAAGTATTTGCTGAAGCTGTTGATGCTGATGATGTCGTCGCCCAAGGCCAGGGCGCTTTGGCCAAAGGCGTCGTCGTGGCTCAGGCCCAGATAGATCTCGTCAATGAGGGTGATGCCGCCATGGCCCCGCACCACTTGCACGATGCGGGCCAATTCAGCAGGGTCAATCGACGTGCCGGTGGGGTTAGAGGGCGAGGCCAACAAGACGCCTCGGGTTTGGGGCCCCCAGGCCTCGGCCACTTTGGCGGCGCTCAATTGAAAGCGCTCTTGCGCGGTGGTGGGCAGCAACACGGCGGTGCCTTCAGCCGCGCTCACAAAGTGGCGGTTGCAGGGGTAGCTGGGGTCGGGCATGAGGATTTCATCGCCCCGGTTGATGAGTGCCAAGCACGCCAATTGCAGCGCCGCCGATGCGCCTGCCGTGACCACGATGCGGCTGGCTGGCACCTGCACGCCAAAGCGCTGCGCATACCAGCCACTGATGGCTTGGCGCAAGGCATCTAAGCCAAGCGCGGGGGTGTATTGGGTTTGGCCAGAGGCGATCACGGCCTGTGCCGCTTTTTGCACCAAGGGCGGTGCGGTGAAGTCGGGCTCGCCGATGTTCAAAAACACCACGGGTCGGTCGGTGTGCGCGACTTCGCGGGCTTTTTGCGAGGCGGCCTTGGCCACCTCCATCACATAAAACGGCTCGATGCGCTCGGCGCGCTCAGAGATGCGCATGGTGTTCAACACACCTTCATTTGGCGCGACCGGACTGGCGGTCGGCTTGCACTTCGGCGCTGCGCAGCTCGGGGGCCAGGCCGCCGAGCAAGGCGTTCACATATTTGTGACCGTCGGTGCCGCCAAAGTCCTTGGCCAGTTCGATGCATTCGTTGAGCACCACGCGCCAGGGCACATCGAGGCAGTGCTGCATTTCATAGACGCCGATCCACATGATGGCGTGCTCGACAGGCGAGATTTCGGCAAAGTTGCGGTCCAGCTTGGGCGCGATCAATGCGTCCAGTGCCTTGGCTTGCTCGATGCAGCCGTAGAGCAGGGCGTCGTAATGGGCCGAATCGGCTTTGTGAAAGCCCGACAAATCGCGTGTGAAAACGTCGATGTCTGAGGCTTCGTTGCGTCCCACGATGTGCTGGTACAGACCCTGCAAAGCAAACTCGCGTGAGCGGCTACGGGCGGGCTTGGCCGATGACTTACGCGTGCCGGTTGTGGCCGGCTTGGCGTTGTCTGTGGCTGTCTCTGTGGCGCTGTCCGGGGTGCTGGATTCGTCGGTCATCACGCGGTCTCTTCGTCGTCAAGTTCGTCGGCCAGCTCAGCCATGTCGGCGGCCAGGTCATCCATGATGCACGCCATCTCGACCGCCACGCGGGCCGCGTCACGGCCTTTTTCGGTCTGGCGCACGATGGCTTGTTCCAGGTTTTCGGTGGTCAAAATCGCGTTGGCGATCGGCAGGTTGTAGTCGAGCGACACGCGGCTGACGCCTGCGCCCGACTCGTTGGCCACCAACTCAAAGTGGTAAGTCTCGCCGCGGATGATGCATCCCAACGCGACCAGCGCGTCATATTCGGCGCGTTCGGCCATGGCTTGCAGAGCAACGGGCACTTCGAGGGCGCCGGGCACCATGACGTGGTCAATGCTGGTCACGCCCAAGGCTTGCAACTCTTCGATGCAGGCTTTGGCCAAGGCGTTGGTGATGTCTTCGTTGAAACGGGCTTGCACGATGCCGATGTGCAGAAATTGGCCGTCGAGTTCTTCGACCAGGCCTTTGTTGGCTTCGAGCATGTTTATTCCTTGGGGATGTAAGCGGTGATTTCGAGGCCGTAACCGGTCATGCTGGGCATGCGGCGGGGTTGGCCCATGAGTTTCATTTTGTGCACGCCGCACTCGCGCAAAATTTGTGCACCCACACCGTAGGTGCGCAGGTCCATCTTGCCGCGCTCGGGCGCTTGGGCCGAGCGGGCACGGCCTTCAAATTGGGCCAGCAGTTGCTCGGCCGATTCGCCGCAGTTGAGCAGCACGGCCACACCGCAGCCATGCTGGTTGATGTATTGCAAGCTGGTGTCCAGGTTCCACGAGTGCATGGACCGGTTGATTTCGAGAGCATCCAGCACCGACAGGGGTTCATGCACGCGCACGGGCACCTCGGCGTCGGCCGACCACTGGCCTTTGACGAGTGCCAGGTGCACGGTTTGGCTGGGTTGGTCGCGAAAGGCATGGGCGGTGAATTCGCCGTGGGCGGTTTGCAACGTGCGGCTGCCGATGCGCTCGACCAGCGATTCATTGCGGCTGCGGTATTCGATCAGGTCGGCAATGGTGCCGATTTTGAGGCCGTGTTCGGCGGCAAACAGCTGCAGGTCGGGCAGGCGGGCCATGGTGCCGTCGTCTTTCATGATCTCGCAGATCACGGAAGACGGTGAGCAACCGGCCATGGCGGCCAAGTCGCAACCGGCTTCGGTGTGACCGGCACGCATGAGCACGCCGCCATCGACCGCTTGCAGCGGGAAGATGTGACCCGGTTGCACCAAGTCGGTGGCTTGGCTGCTTTTGGCCACGGCCACTTGCACGGTCTTGGCCCGGTCGGCAGCCGAGATGCCCGTGGTGACGCCTTCGGCGGCTTCGATGGAGACGGTGAAAGCGGTGCTGTAGACGGTGCCGTTGCGGGCGGCCATGGGGGGCAACTTCAAAAACTCGCAGCGCTCGCGGGTGAGCGTCAAGCAGATCAGGCCTCGGCCAAAGCGGGCCATGAAGTTGATGGCTTCGGGCGTGACGTGGTCAGACGCCAACACCAAATCGCCTTCGTTTTCACGGTCTTCTTCGTCGACCAGGATCACGATGCGACCGGCCTTCATGTCGGCCACGATCTCTTCAACGGGCGAGATCGCCACGGGTGTCAGTTGCGCTGGGGCGTTCATGGCTTGTCCTGTTGGTGGGCTGATCCGGCTGCTTCTAGGCTGAGCATGCGCTCAACGTAGCGGGCCACGGTGTCGATTTCGAGGTTGATCCGGCTTCCTGCCCTCAGGCTGCCGAGGGCGGTGTTGTCCACGGTGTGCGGGATCAGGTTGATGCTGATCTCGCAGCCATCGGCCAGATCGGCCACACGGTTGACCGTGAGGCTCACGCCGTTGACGGTGATGGAGCCTTTGTAGGCGAGGTATTTGGCCAGGGCATGGGGTGCCAGAATGCGCAACTCCCAGCTTTCGCCAATTTGCTCAAAGTGGCTGATTTGTCCGACACCGTCCACATGGCCGGAAACGATGTGTCCGCCCAAGCGGTCGTGGGCACGCAGCGCTTTTTCGAGGTTGACGGTGCCTTCGCTGTCCAGACCGCTGGTTTTGTCCAGCGATTCCGCCGAGATGTCGATGGTGAACTGACGGCTCTCGGGGTTGAAGGTGGTGACGGTCATGCAAGCGCCGTTAAGGGCGATGCTGTCGCCCAAGCCCACATCGTCAAGGTACCCGGCGGGGGCCTCGATGGTGAGGCGCTTGCCGTGGAGTAAAGAGCGACCCAGGTCGTGAATGGCGACGATTCGCCCCACGCCGGTGATGATTCCGGTGAACATAGCTGTCTATTTTCGCAGGTAATGAGGGTTAATCGGGAGGGCGTCAACAAAAAAACGCCCACAAGCCTTGCAACTGCGGCGGCCTCGCCAAATCAGGGTTAACCAAGGCTTGAGCCGCCCGGGCGTGTGCCTAGAATGGTGCATTGCAGCAGATTTGCAATTTGCAGTCTGTCACCAGGAGTTTTCATTGCCGGTCAAGCCCCCAGTCAAGTCCATCAAGTCAGCCAGCGTTCCAGTCTCTGGGAGCGTCCGGACCATCAAGAAATACCCCAATCGGCGCTTGTATGACACGCAAACCTCCACCTACGTGACCCTGGCCGAGATCAAAAAATTGGTCATGGCCGCATCCCCTGTGGTGGTGCTCGACGCCAAAACGGGCGAAGACCTGACACGCGCCATTTTGCTGCAGATCATTTTGGAAGAGGAATCCGCGGGCGTGCCCATGTTCAGCGAAGCGGTGTTGTCCAACATCATCCGTTTTTATGGCCACTCCATGCAGGGACACATGGGCTCGTATTTAGAGAACCATGTCCAGTCTTTCATGGATTGGCAAAGCAAGCTGGGTGAATCCAGTCCGACCCTCAGCCCCGAGGTCTGGGCCCAGTTCATGAAGTGGCAGACCCCGCTGATGCAAAACATGTTCTCTGGTTTGGCTAACCCGTCCCAAAACGTCATGACGCAAATGCAGGAACAAATGCAAAAACAGATCCAGAAGAACGCGGAGCAGCTGCTCGGCGTCATGGGTTTAAGGACTTGATGGGCGCTTCATGCCCTTTTGTCACAAGCCAGTCGTTTTTCCGGGGACAATGCGGGCATGAGTGAAATGACCGCAACCGCACCCCTTCCCACCCCTAAAGTGGGTTTTGTCAGCTTGGGCTGTCCCAAAGCGCTGACCGATTCAGAGCTGATCCTGACGCAACTGAGCGCCGAGGGTTATCAAACTTCCAAAACCTTTGAAGGCGCTGACCTGGTCATCGTCAACACCTGCGGCTTCATCGACGAAGCCATCAAGGAAAGCCTGGACACGATTGCCGAGGCCTTGAGCGAGAACGGCAAAGTGATCGTGACCGGTTGCTTGGGTGCGAAAACAGGCGAAGGCGGCGGCAATATGGTCCTTGAAATGCACCCCAGCGTGCTGGCTGTGACCGGACCGCACGCCACCCAAGAGGTGATGGACGCAGTGCACACCCACTTACCCAAGCCCCATGATCCGTTTTTGGACTTGGTGCCCGGCGGTTTTGGTGAGGCGGGCCTCAAGCTCACGCCGCGCCACTATGCCTATTTGAAGATCAGCGAAGGCTGCAATCACCGCTGCACGTTTTGCATCATCCCGTCGATGCGGGGCGATTTGGTTTCGCGCCCGATTGGTGATGTGCTGAAAGAAGCCAAGGCCTTGTTTGAAGGCGGCGTGAAAGAGCTGCTGGTCATCAGCCAAGACACGTCTGCTTATGGCGTTGATGTGAAATACCGCACCGGTTTTTGGGACGGCAAGCCCGTCAAGACCCGCATGCTGGAACTGGTGCAGACGCTGGGCGAGATGGCCCGCGAGCACGATGCGTGGGTGCGCCTGCACTATGTTTACCCGTATCCGAGCGTCGACGACATCATTCCCTTGATGGCGCAAGGCTTGGTGTTGCCCTATTTGGATGTGCCTTTTCAGCACAGCCACCCCGATGTGCTCAAGCGCATGAAGCGACCGGCCAGCGGCGAGAAAAACCTGGAGCGCATTCAGCGCTGGCGCGAACTGTGCCCTGAGTTGGTGATTCGCAGCACCTTCATTGCCGGTTTTCCGGGTGAGACCGAAGAAGAATTTGAGCACCTGTTGGACTTTTTGCGCGAAGCGCAAATCGACCGGGCGGGTTGCTTTGCCTACAGCCCCGTCAAAGGTGCCACGGCCAACGAGTTGCCGGGCATGTTGCCCGAAGCGCTGCGCGAAGAGCGACGTGCCCGATTCATGGCGGTGGCCGAAGAAGTCTCGATTGCGCGTTTGCAGCAGCGTGTGGGCTCAACCATGCAGGTGTTGGTGGACTCTGCGCCAGCGATGGGCCGACGTGGGGGTGTGGGGCGCGGCTTTGGCGATGCCCCTGAGATCGACGGCGTGGTGCGTTTGCTACCGCCCGAGAAGCTGAGCAAAACCCTCAAAGTGGGCGAGTTCACACGTGCACGCATTGTGAGCGTCGAAGGTCACGACTTGGTGGGGGTTCCGGTTTGATGTTGCGTGTCAAGCCGCCGTGCAGCCTTCGGGCTGTCGGCTTGCGCCGCATGGCTTTGTATTTCCAAGCCTTGGGCTCGGATGCTTTTGGCTTTGCAAGCGGTGGGTTTGGCTTGAGCAACAAAAAAGCCGTTGATCAGAAATCAACGGCTTGTTGTGTTTTTAACTTATCTGATTCGATAAGATTGGTGCCCAGAAGAGGACTCGAACCTCCACGATGTTACTCGCTAGTACCTGAAACTAGTGCGTCTACCAATTCCGCCATCTGGGCGCCTCAGGAATAAAAGGATTGTATATCAAAAAAGTAGCTCCACCCAGCGGATTGCTGGAAGAAATCGAAGGCAGTGTTCAGGGGCACCGGGATGGCCATGGATTTTTGATCCGTGACAACGGTGAATCAGACATCTACCTGTCTCCTAATGAGATGCGTGCCGTGTTGCACAAGGACCGTGTCAAGGTGCGCATCGTCCGTCAGGACCGCAAGGGCAGGCCGGAAGGCCGCATCGTCGAAATCGTCGAACGCCCCGAGCAGCCGATCATTGGCCGCTTGCTGAACGAAGGCGGATTGTGGCTGGTTGCGCCTGAAGACAAGCGTTATGGCCAGGATGTGATGATTCCCAAAGGGGCCATTGGTGCGGCCAAGCCGGGGCAGGTGGTGGTGGTGGAGTTGACCGAGCCACCCGCTTTGTTTGGACAACCCGTGGGACGCGTGAAGGAAGTGCTTGGCGAAATTGACGACCCCGGTATGGAGATCGAGATCGCCGTGCGCAAGTACAGCGTGCCGCACGAATTTTCGGCGGGCTGTATTGAGCAGGCCAAAGGCTTGCCCGACAAAGTGCTGGCCAAGGACCGCAAAGACCGTATCGATCTGCGCGACGTGCCCTTGGTGACCATTGATGGCGAAGATGCTCGCGACTTTGACGATGCCGTGTATTGCGAACCCGCCAAAGTCGGCCGTGGCAAAGGCTGGCGCTTGCTGGTGGCCATCGCCGATGTGAGCCACTATGTGCAAACCGGTAGCGACATCGACATCGATGCTTATGACCGTGCGACCAGCGTGTATTTTCCGCGCCGGGTCATCCCCATGTTGCCCGAGAAGTTATCGAACGGCTTGTGCTCGTTGAACCCGGATGTGGACCGCTTGTGCATGGTGTGCGACATGCTGGTCAATGCCAAGGGCGATGTGCATGCCTACCAGTTTTACCCGGCAGTGATGCACAGCCATGCGCGATTCACCTACACCGAAGTGGCGGCGATTTTGGCCAACACGCGTGGGCCGGAAGCGGCCAAACGCAAAGAGCGCGTGACTGACCTGATGAATTTGCAGGACGTGTACAAAGCTTTGCTTGCTTCACGCGCGGTGCGTGGTGCGGTGGATTTTGAAACCACTGAAACGCAAATCGTGTGCGACGAAAGCGGTCGCATTGAAAAAATTGTGCCGCGCGTTCGCAACGAAGCGCATCGCTTGATTGAAGAAGCCATGCTGGCGGCCAACGTCTGCAGTGCTGACTTCATTCAGCAGGGCAAGCACCCCGGCTTGTTCCGCGTGCACGAAGGCCCCACGGCCGAGAAAAAAGACATCCTGCGCAATTACCTCAAGGCACTGGGCTTGGGGCTGGGCATCAGTGACGATCCTCACACCAGCGAGTTCCAAAAAATCGCGCTGGCGACCAAGGACCGACCGGACGCGCAGCAGATCCACACCATGCTGCTGCGTTCCATGCAGCAGGCTATTTACACGCCTGTCAACAGCGGGCACTTTGGCTTGGCTTATGAGGCCTATACCCATTTCACCAGCCCGATTCGGCGTTACCCCGATTTGCTGGTGCACAGGGTCATCAAGTCGATTTTGTTGGGGCGCAAATACACGCTGCCCAGCTTGCCTGTGCCCGGCGAGGCGCATGCAAAATTGAGCAAGCGTCTAGAGAAAAGCCGCGCGGCCAAAGGTGATTCACCCGAGTCTCAAGCCCCCCGTGTGCGCATGTCGGCAGCCGATCAGCGTGCCTGGGAAGCGGCAGGTCTGCATTGCAGCGCCAACGAGCGCCGTGCCGATGAGGCCAGCCGTGACGTGGAAGCTTGGCTGAAGTGCAAATACATGCGCGAGCATTTGGGTGAGGAGTACGGTGGCGTTGTGTCTGCTGCCACCAGCTTCGGCATATTTGTGACCTTGGACTCTTTGTACGTGGAAGGGCTGGTGCACATCACCGAACTGGGCGGGGAATATTTCCGCTTTGACGAGTTGCGCCAAGAGTTGCGCGGTGAGCGCACAGGTATCCGTTATGCCATTGGCAGCCGTGTGCAGGTGCAGGTCAGCCGTGTCGATTTGGATGGCCGGAAAATCGACTTCCGATTGGTGCATGCGGGGGACGACTTGGTGCCACGCGCCATGCGAGACAAGGGTGTGTCTGCGCCTGTGGAAGGCGAGCGTGGCAAAAAACACGGTTCGCAAGATCGTCGTCTGGCCGATGCAGAGCGCAACCGTTCTCCGATTCAGGCACTCAAAGCCTCGGTGAAGAAGGCGGCCGCCAAGAAAAAGGGACCGCGTACCACCAAGCCGCGTCGCTGACGTTGGGGCCAAGGGGCGTCATCATTCGGTTGATGGGCGACACGCCATCTGTCAAAAAGCCAGACTCTCAGTCTGGCTTTTTGTTTTTGTGCTCTGTGGCAATCGGTCAGGTCAAGCGTTCGGCCAATCGACTGGCCGTCAGCGCATACGCTTCGGGCCAATCGTCCGCCAATTGACCATGCTGCGCTACGGCCATGCAAGCGGCTTCAAATGCGCTGATGCCTCTTGCCATGCGTGCGCCGATGAGTCCTGCCAGCACATCACCCGTGCCGCCGATGGCCAGGCGGCCATTGCCTGTGGTGTTGATGCGAGGGGTTTGCCCGGGTGCGGTGATGACCGTGCCTGAACCTTTCAAGACCACAGTGCATTGAAATCGGTCTGACAGATTCTGAGCGGCCTTCAAACGGTCGTTTTGCACTTGAGTGGTGCTGATCTGTAAAAGCCGTGCCGCTTCCAGGGGGTGGGGTGTGATGACGCTCGGTTGCGCGCTTGCTCGTTGGCGCAGCCCCGCTTGCAGGCGGTCGTCTTGCGTCAAGGCGTTCAGTCCATCGGCATCCAGTACCAATTGCGCGCTGCGTCGCAAGACCTCTGGCATGACCGATTGCACGGCTTGGCCACCGCCACAGCCGCAGACCACATGCAGTTTTTCCAAATCAAGGTGCTGCCATTCGCGTTGCATGACATCGGGTGGTGCACTCTGCGTGGCTTGGCCTGACAACAGGCTCAAAATGACGCGGCCTGCACCTGCATGCAAAGCGGCTGAGGCCGCCAAGACAGCGGCTCCGGTCATGCCCATGCCGCTTGCAGCCATGGCCTCGCCGCCAATCACGGCCACATCGCCATGACTGCCTTTGTGGCTGGCATGTCTTTTGGGTAGAGACGCTTGCGGCGTGTTGAGCCAGGCTTGCGGTGGGATGGTTTTGCTCGAGCTTGTGCTCGTGTGCCCCAAACTTTCAAGCCAGAGTTGCCCGCTCGCATCGCGGCCATGACCCATGAACAGGCCGGGTTTGGCTGCGATGAATGTGAGTGTCTGATCGGCTTGAACACAAAGAGCTGCATCCGTGGGCCCGCCCAGCAGTTGCCCAGAATCCGGGGCCAGCCCGGTTGGTGCATCAATGGCCAGTACTTTGGCCTTGCATTGGTTGATGGCTTTTACCCAGGTTTGCATACCTGCGCTGAGCGGGCGTGTGGCCCCGATGCCCAAAAGGGCGTCGATGCACAAGTCTTGCGGCACCATTTCTGCCAGCCACTCTGTGGGCAAGTCCGATGTGATCTGAACGCCAGCTGTTTGTGCTCTTAGCCAAGCAGCATGTGCGTCGGCCGGCAGAATCGCAGCGGGCACCATCAGGCTGACGTGAACCGATTTTCCCCAGCGGTGCAGGTGCATCGCTGCTTCCAAGCCATCTCCGCCGTTGTTGCCTGGACCCGCTGCGACCCAAATGCGCTGGGCGTGCGGTGCCATCGCCAAGGCCAGCTGGGCCGTAGCCAAGCCGGCTTGCTTCATCAGCGGGGTCGAGCTGCTGCCTTGAAGTTGTGCTTCAAGTTCGTGAATGCTGTCCCGTTCGTACACAGGCCAAGCTGAGGTGTTGGACAGCTTTTGCATGGCGCTTAATGGGGTTGCAGGATGGGTTCCAGCAGGAGAGCCAGTTGAAGAATGGCATCGTCGTGCATCGCCGAGTGCCAGGCCATCAAGCCAACAGGCAGTTCACCCGGCGCGTGGCATGGCAATGAAATGGCACAGCCATCCAGCATGTTGATGGCGCTGGGGTTGCGCAGCAGCATGGCGTTGACTCGAAAAAACGCCGCATCGCGTTCTGCACCGGGTGCCACGTTGCTGAGCAGCGGGGCGGTGATGGGTGTGGTGGGCGATAAAACCGCGTCAAAGCGCTGCAGCCGGTTTTCCATGCGGCGAATCCAGTCAGTCCGAGCTTGCAGCAAATGGATGTATTCATGAGCGGCCATCTGGGCACCCCGCTGGATTCGGTGCGCTACACGGGGGTCGTACTGATCGCCGTGTTGCGCTAATAAATCACGGTGCCAGGCGAAGCTTTCTGCGGGGCTGAAGCCGCCCGTGGCCATCATGGGGGCAATGTCCAGCAGCTCGGTGAGGGGAATGTCTTCAATTTGAGCGCCAGCAGCGCGCAAATTTTTCAAGCTCCGCTCAAATGCTTGGGCCACGCAGCTGTCCATGTCGTCTTGCATCACGCTTTTGGCCACGGCCAGACGGTAAGACGACAGGGGGCGTTTGGATGTAGGAACTTTTCGGGCTGACAAAATTTCATGGGCCAAAACCGCGTCTCTGACCGAGCGGGTCATGGCGCACACCGTGTCCAGCGTGCTGGACAAAGGCACGGCGCCGTGTGTAGGCACACGTCTGGCGGTATTTTTAAAGCCAACAATGCCATTCAGGGCAGCAGGGATGCGAATGGAGCCGCCCGTGTCCGAACCGAGTCCAATGAATGCCGCACCGGTGGCGACGGAAACCGCTGCGCCCGAGCTGGAGCCGCCGGGGGCGTGGGCTGCGTGGCGTGATCCGGCGGGTGTGTCGGTCAAGGCGTCCCAGGCGGCCGGTGTGCCATGGTGCGGGTTGACCCCGACGCCCGAAAAGGCGAATTCCACCATGTGGGTGCGTCCAATGAAGCCGGCACCTGCCGCGCGCAAACGCGCGACGGCGGTGGCATCTTTGGCGGCAGGCGGCTGGTTTTGCAAAACAGCAGAGCCCGCGGCGGTGTTTTGACCTTGAACGTCAAACAAGTCTTTGACGGAGACGGCCAAACCTGCCAAGGCGTGCCTGGGCGCACCCGCTTGGGTGGCCGTGTTGATCAGGTTGTCGGCGGTGATGAGCCTGAATGCATGCTGGCATGCATCGCTTTGCGCCACATCCAGGCATGCCTGCGCCACCTCTAAAGGCTGCTTGCGGCCGTCCAATAAGGCTTGGCGCGTGGCTATCAGGTCTGATTTCATGGGGTGGCACCTCGATAAAGGGACGTCAGGATGCTATAATCCTAAGGCTTTGTGCAGCGCGATCCGTGTCTTTTGGGTGTCAACCCTAAAAGATCCTTTTCAAGCCAGCAAAGTTCATTCGCAAACCCGTCCCGTCAAGGTGTTTTGCTTGTTTTTACAGCAAGCTGAATCAGTGGATTGGTTTTAGACACAACCTTTGGAGTACTTACTATGTCCGTTACCATGCGCGAAATGCTGGAAGCCGGTGTCCACTTTGGTCACCAAACCCGCTTCTGGAACCCCAAGATGGCTCCCTTCATCTTCGGCCACCGCAACAAAATTCACATCATCAACCTGGAAAAATCGTTGCCGATGTTCCAGGACGCGATCAAGTTCGCCAAGCAGTTGTCTGCCAACCGCGGCACGATCCTGATGGTTGGCACCAAGCGTCAAGCTCGCGAAATGGTCGCTTCTGAAGCCCAGCGCGCAGGCGTGCCATTCGTCGACCAGCGTTGGTTGGGCGGCATGCTGACCAACTTCAAAACCGTCAAGACCTCGATCAAGCGTCTGAAGGACATGAAGGCTCAGCAAGAAGTCGGCCTCGAAAGCCTGAGCAAAAAAGAACAGTTGATGTTCAAACGCGAGATGGAAAAGCTCGAAAAAGACATCGGTGGCATCCAAGACATGGCTGCTTTGCCTGATGCCATTTTCGTGATCGACGTCGGCTACCACAAAATCGCCATCTCGGAAGCCAAGAAGCTGGGCATTCCATTGATCGGTGTGGTTGACTCCAACCACTCGCCAGAAGGCATCGACTACATCATCCCCGGCAACGACGACTCGGCCAAGGCTGTGGCTTTGTACGCCCGTGGCATTGCTGACGCGATCATCGAAGGCCGCGCCAATGCGGTCAACGACGTGGTCAAGGCCGTCACCGAAGGCGCTGACGAATTCGTCGAAGAAGCCAACGCTTCTGCCTGAGTTTCCAAGACTCGATGAAAGGGGCTTTGTGGCCCCTTTTTTTTAATCTGACTTTTAGACTGAATACGGAGAAATCAAATGGCTGTAATTACCGCAAGCATGGTCGCTGAACTGCGCGCAAAAACCGACGCTCCCATGATGGAGTGCAAAAAAGCATTGACCGAAGCCGAAGGCGACATGGCCAAAGCGGAAGAGTTGTTGCGCGTCAAGTTGGGCACCAAGGCTGGCAAAGCTGCATCGCGCGTGACCGCTGAAGGCGTTGTCACCAGCTTCGTCAACGGCACCACAGGCGCCATGATCGAAGTGAACTGCGAAACCGATTTTGTGACCAAAAACGACAGCTTCTTGGCTTTGGCCAACGCTGCGGCCAAGTTGGTGGCTGAACACAATCCCGCTGACCTTGCCGCTTTGGGCGAGTTGCCTTACAGCCAAGACAGTTTCGGCCCCACACTGGAAGAAGTGCGCAAAGGCCTGATCGGTAAGATCGGCGAGAACATGAGCTTCCGTCGCTTCAAGCGTGCTGCTGGTGGCGCCAAGATCGCCAATTACCTGCACGGCACCCGCATCGGCGTGTTGGTCGAGTACGAAGGTGACGAAACGGCTGCCAAAGATGTGGCCATGCACGTTGCCGCTATGAAGCCTGTGTCCCTGACCAGCGCCGAAGTGCCAGCCGAGCTGATCGAAAAAGAGCGTTCAGTCGCTGCAGCCAAGGCCGCCGAGTCCGGCAAGCCTGCCGACATCGTGACCAAGATGGTTGAAGGCTCTGTTCAGAAATACCTGAAAGAAGTGTCTTTGTTCAACCAGTCTTTCGTCAAGAACGACAAGCAAACCGTTGAGCAAATGCTCAAGGCCTCAGGCACCACCGTCAAGGCATTCACCTTGTACGTGGTTGGCGAAGGCATTGAGAAGAAGGTTGACGACTTCGCCGCTGAAGTGGCGGCCCAAGTGGCTGCTGCTCAAGCCGCAGCCTGAGTTCACGCACCTGTTGCGTTGCCATTCCATCGTCCACATTGATATTCAAGGAGCCCATCATGTCTTCAGCCAAGCCAGCCTTTAAGCGCATTTTGCTCAAGCTGTCCGGCGAGGCGCTGATGGGGGACGATGCGTTTGGCATCAACCGTGCCACCATCGTGCGCATGGCCGAGGAAATCGCCGAAATCACGCGCCTCGGTGTGCAAGTGGCTGTGGTCATCGGTGGCGGCAACATCTTCAGGGGTGTGGCCGGTGGTTCGGTGGGCATGGACCGTGCCACGGCCGATTACATGGGCATGCTGGCTACGGTCATGAACTCTTTGGCCTTGGCTGATGCCATGGACAAAGCGGGTTTGACGGCACGCGTCATGTCGGCGATTGGCATTGACCAAGTGGTTGAGCCGTATGTTCGCCCTAAAGCTTTGCAATACCTCGAAGAGGGAAAAGTCGTGGTGTTTGCGGCGGGCACGGGCAATCCGTTTTTCACCACGGACACGGCTGCGGCTTTGCGTGGGGCTGAAATCGGTGCAGAGATGGTCCTCAAGGCCACCAAAGTGGACGGCGTGTATTCTGCTGACCCTAAAAAAGACCCTTCGGCCACCCGTTACAGCGAAATCAGCTTCGACGAAGCCATTTCGCGCAATCTGGGCATCATGGATGCAACAGCGTTTGCTTTGTGCCGTGACCAAAAATTGCCCATCAAGGTGTTTTCGATCATCAAGAACGGTGCTTTGAAGCGCGTGGTTCTGGGTGAAGACGAAGGCACGCTGGTTTACGCTTGAACCCGTTCTGACGAGGAGAACTTCATGACGATTGCAGACATCAAAAAAACAACCGAAACCAAAATGGAACAGTCCATTGCGGCTTTCAAAAACAACCTGACGCGCATTCGCACGGGCCGTGCCAACCCTGCGTTGTTGGACACGATTCAGGTTGACTATTACGGCTCGATGTTGCCCCTGTCCCAGGTGGCCAATGTGTCCTTGATGGATTCGCGCACCATCAGCGTTCAGCCTTGGGAAAAGTCCATGGCCGCCAAAATCGAAAAGGCCATTCGTGAGAGCGAATTGGGTCTGAACCCTGCTTCGATGGGCGAGCTGATCCGTGTTCCCATGCCGGCCATGAGTGAAGAGCGTCGCAAGGAAATGACCAAGTTGGCCCGCACAGAAGGTGAAAACGCCAAGATTGCCATTCGGAATCTGCGCCGGGATGCCAACGAGTCGGTTAAAAAGCTGGTCAAAGACAAAGAGGCCTCTGAAGACGATCAAAAACGCGCTGAAGCCGACACCCAAAAACTGACCGACAAGCGCATGACCGAGATTGACCAGTTGGTGACTGCCAAAGAACAAGAGATCATGGCGGTTTGAGTTTGAATCCCTTGCCGTGGCATGCCGCGGCCTGAATGGCCGCCCATTGGCGGCCTTTTTTTCTGGAGAACCCATGCTCAAGCAAAGAGTCATCACTGCACTGGCCTTGCTGGCCTTGCTTTTGCCCGCCTTGTTTGCATCCAACCCTTGGCCCTTTATGGGCTTGACGGTGGTGTTGATCGCAGCAGGTGCATGGGAGTGGGGCCGCTTGAATGGCATGCCTGCTTGGCTAGCCTGGTCGGGTGCAGCCATCTGTTTGTTGGCTTGCGCAGTGGCTGAACAGTTGGGCTGGGTTCAGCGCACGCCGCCGCTCGTTTGGTTGTTGGCTGGTGCAATGTGGGTTTTGCTGGGTGCCTGGATGATTCAGCGAGGGGTTGCTGGCTGGGGGCTTTGGCCACGCGGTGTTCGTTGGATTGCCGGCTTGTTGCTTTTGACCTTGGCCTGGGTGGCCATGGCACAAGCCCACCAGCGAGGGGTGAATTTTCTGTTGTCGGTCCTGGTCCTGGTCTGGGCGGCCGATGTTTTTGCCTATTTTTTTGGCAAAGCCTTGGGCGGGCGTTGGATCAAGACCAAGCTGGCAGCCAGCATCAGTCCCGGCAAAAGTTGGGAAGGTGTTTTGGGCGGCATGCTCGGGGTTTTGCTGGTCGCCCTTGTGTGGGTCGAGGTTGACCGTCGCTTGGCGTTGCCTGACTCGAGCTTTTATTCCTTGTTGTTTGCCAAAGGTTGGTGGGTTGCCTTACCCGCCTTGTTGTTCATGTCCGCCATGAGCGTGGTCGGTGACTTGGTGGAGTCCTTGGTCAAACGCAGTGCAGGCATGAAAGACAGCTCGGGCTTGTTGCCCGGACACGGCGGCGTGCTGGACCGAGTCGATGCATTGCTGCCCGCTTTGCCTTTGGCGATGATGCTGGTTTTCTGGATTTAAGTTAAGAGCGCATTTCATGCAAACAAAACAACGCATCACCATCTTGGGCTCAACCGGTTCGATTGGCAAAAGCACATTGGATGTTTTGGCCCGTCATCCGGGGCAGTTTGGGGTGTATGCATTGACGGCCTCGACGCAGGTTGACTTGATGTTGGCCCAATGTGCCCAGTTCCGGCCTGAGGTCGCTGTCATGGTCCGCGAAGATGCGGCACGCTTGTTGGCAGACAAGCTGAAGGCCGAAGGTTTGAACACCGAGGTCCGATGGGGCGCTGCCGCTTTGGATGCGGTGGCCTCTGCGCCTGAGGTGGATGCTGTCATGGCAGCCATTGTGGGGGCGGCAGGTTTGTCACCTTGTTTGGCGGCAGCACGTTCAGGGAAAAAGCTGTTGTTGGCCAACAAAGAAGCGTTGGTGGTGGGCGGTGAAGTGTTCTTGGCGGCCGTGCGTGAGGGCGGAGCGGTGTTGTTGCCGATTGACAGCGAGCATTCCGCTATTTTTCAATCACTGCCCGAAGACCCCTCTACTTGGCAGCGGCGGGTCGACAAAATCATTTTGACGGCCTCGGGTGGGCCGTTTCGTGGTCGAGACCCATCGACTCTCCATGAGGTCAGCCCTGAGCAGGCCTGCGCTCACCCCAACTGGGTGATGGGTCGCAAGATTTCGGTGGATTCGGCAACCATGATGAACAAAGCCCTTGAGGTCATTGAGGCGCGTTATTTGTTTGGCTTGGACCCGGACCAGCTGGAGGTGGTGATTCACCCCCAAAGCGTGATCCATTCCATGGTGCAGTACAAAGACAATTCTGTGGTGGCCCAACTGGGCACGCCCGACATGCGGGTCCCGATTGCCTTTGGCCTGAGCTGGCCTGAGCGGATGGTGTCAGGTGCCGCCGCATTGGATTTTCATGCCTTGGCGGCCATGACATTTGAGTCGATGGACGATCACGGTCATCCCGAGAGGTTCCCTGGGTTGAAGCTGGCGTGGGCCACCTTGAAAGGAGCGCCTGGCAGCTGTGCCGTCTTGAACGCGGCCAACGAAATTGCGGTAGAGGCATTTCTGAATCGGCAGATACGTTTTGACCATATTCACCACGTCAATGAGGCAACCCTTCAGGCCGTGGTCAGTGTTCGGCCTGAAAACCTGGATGATTTGCTGGTTCTTGACCACCGCAGTCGAGAGGCGGCACGTGAAGTGGTGGCAAGTCTGAGTTGATGTTTTTGGGCAGGGTGCAAGCTGTCTACAGACCTGTCATGCCCCTTCACTGAGGTGTATTATCTTGGCTTCATTGCTTTGACTGCTGTGGCCTTGATGGTGCCGGTAAAAATGATGAGCCGCCCCCGTTGAGGTGGCACATTGCTTGGTTTTTCAAATGGTTTTTTGACCGATTGTGGTGCGTGACCATTCGGCCTTTGACCTTTAAATGGTTGCTCCATGAATTTTTTAGATCTTCGTTCGCGCATTCAACCTGCTGCACTGACAGTGGTGGCGTCCTTGATGGCTTGTATGCCTGCCTGGGCTGTGGATCCGTTTACTGTGCGCGATATCCGCGTTGAGGGTTTGCAACGCATTGAGTCCGGTACTGTTTTTGCTTCTTTGCCGTTGCGGGTGGGCGATCAATATTCGGATGAGAAAGGCGCTGCAACCATTCGCGCTCTTTTTGCACTCGGTTTGTTCAAGGATGTGCGCCTCGAGACCCAAGGTGATGTGCTGGTTGTCGTGGTTGAAGAGCGCCCATCGGTGGCCGCAGTAGAGTTCATTGGGCTCAAGGAGTTTGACAAGGATGTCTTGGTCAAGGCTTTGAAAGAGGTGGGTTTGGCCGAAGGTCGACCCTATGACAAAGCGCTTGCTGACAAGGCTGAGCAGGAACTCAAGCGGCAGTACATCAGCCGCAGCCTGTACGGTGCCGAAGTGGTGAGCACAGCAACGCCAGTGGACCGTAATCGTGTGAATTTGAGCTTCACCATCACCGAAGGTGGACCTGCGAAGATCAAGCAAATTCAGATCGTGGGCAACAAGGCTTTTTCAGAATCCGATTTACGTGACCAGTTCAACTTGGATACCGGTGGCTGGATGAGCTGGTACACAAAGTCTGATCGCTATGCCCGCACCAAACTCAACGCCGACCTGGAAGCTTTGCGGTCTTACTACTTGGCCCGTGGTTTTCTGGAGTTCAGGATTGACTCGACCCAGGTGGCGATGTCTCCAGACAAGCAGGAAATGGCGATCACCATCAACGTGACCGAAGGGGAGCGTTTTGTGGTCTCTGGCGTCAAGCTCGAGGGCAACTACCTCGACAAGGACGAAGAGTTCAAGGCCTTGGTCAAGATCGGTGTTGGCAAGCCTTACAACGCAGAAACCGTGGCCGAAACCACCAAAGCGTTCACCGATTACTTTGGCAAGTTTGGTTTTGCCTTTGCCCGGGTCGAAGCCAAGCCAGAGATCGACCGACAAAACAACCGTGTCCAATTTGTCTTGCAGGCAGAACCATCACGCCGCGCTTATGTCAGGCGCATTCTGGTGGCGGGCAACAACCGCACGCGGGACGAAGTGATTCGTCGCGAGTTTCGCCAGTTCGAGGCGGCTTGGTATGACGGCGACAAAATCCGCCTGTCACGTGACCGTGTTGACCGTTTGGGCTTCTTCACTGACGTGAACGTGGAAACCATCGAAATTCCGGGCACCCCCGATCAGGTTGATTTGACCTTCACCGTGGCCGAAAAGCCCACTGGCAGCATCTCTTTGGGTGCAGGTTTCTCTTCTGCCGAAAAAGTGACCTTGAGTTTTGGCATTCGCCAGGAAAATGCGTTCGGTTCAGGCAATTACCTGGCTGTTGAGGTCAATACCAGCAAGTACAACCGCAATCTGGTGCTGAGCACCACCGATCCTTATTTCACGCAAAACGGCATTTCCAGGACGCTCGATGTGTTCCAGCGGACAACGCGGCCTTATTTGGGTGATGTCAACTCATACAGTTTGATCAACTCTGGCTTGGGTTTGCGTTTTGGCGTGCCGGTGACAGAAACAGATACCGTTTTTGTTGGCGCCAATGCCGAGCAGACGGAAATCAAAGAAGGGACGGGCTTGCCAGATCCCTACAGGGAGTATGCGGATAAATTCGGAAGTACCAGCACGGCTTTGCCTTTGACCTTGGGCTGGGCGCGTGATGGGCGTGACAGTGCTCTGGTGCCTAGCAAAGGAACTCTTCAGCGCCTGAATGCGGATCTGAGTCTTGCCGGTGACGTGCGTTATTTCCGCAGCAATTACCAGTACCAGCAATACTTTCCTTTGAGTAAGAAATACACTTTGGCACTGAATGCTGATCTGGGCTGGGGCACGGGCTTGAATGGTCAGGTGTTCCCCCTGTTCAAGAACTTCTACGTCGGTGGTTTGGGCAGCGTTCGGGGTTTTGAGCAATCCACATTGGGTCCATCCAAGCCCACAAGCACGACCAATTTGACCCCTGTTTACCTAGGGGGGGCTAAAAAGCTGGTCCTGAATGCAGAGTTCATGATGCCTTTCCCTGGCGCCGGTAACGACAAAACGCTGCGTTTGTACGGTTTTACCGATGTGGGCAGGGCCTTTGACGACAGCGAAAAGCTGTCGCTGAGCGAATTGCGTGTCTCCGCCGGCATCGGCCTGAGCTGGATTTCACCCATGGGTCCTTTGCGCTTCTCTTATGCAACGCCCATCCGCCAACAGACAGGCGATAAAATCCAACGACTTCAATTCCAAATCGGAACATCCTTCTAATGAAAACGATTCGCAAGAACCTTCTCGTCGCTCTTTTGGCGGGTGCATCGGCTTTTACTGGCTTGGTGCAAGCACAAGATTTCAAAATTGGCATTGTCAATACAGATCGAATTCTGCGTGATTCGAATGTGGCCAAAGCTGCTCAGGCCAAGTTGGAGTCCGAGTTTTTGAAGCGCGAAAAAGACCTCAACGAGGCCATCAGCTCGTTCAAGGCATCAGCAGAAAAGTTTGAGCGTGATGCGCCCACACTGGCTGAGACGCAGCGCGTGGCCAAACAAAAGCAATTGATCGAGCAAGACCGCGATTTGAAGCGTCGCCAGCGGGAATTTCAGGAAGATCTCGGCGCGCGCAAGAACGAAGAAAATCAAATGCTTTTCGAAAAAGCGGGTCGCGCGGTCAAGCAAGTCGCGGAGTCCGAGAAGTACGACTTGGTATTGCAAGATGCCGCTTACTTCAATCCCAAGCACGACATCACCGAAAAAGTCATCAAGGCACTCAACGCCTCGGTTGGCAAATAACAGGCGTTCGCCTGTTTGAGACCGTGTCGCTGACGCTTGGCGCTATCGTAGAGGCACTTGGCGGCCGTCTGTTGGGAGCTTCCGATATGCAGATATCGGGATTGGCGCCTTTGCAGACTGCCCAGCCTGGCCAAATCAGTTTTCTGAGCCAAGCCAGATACCAAAATCAGTTGGCTCCCAGTCTCGCTGGATGTGTCATTGTGGGCCCGGCCTTTGAGTCACGGGTTTTACACCGCCCTGCGGCCATCATCACCGATGACCCGTATTTGTACTTTGCCCGTTTGACCCGTTTGTGGAAAGGCGCGCACCATAAAGCCACAGGCCCACGGATCCATCCCAGTGCAGTCATCGACCCAGATGCCAGCATTGCCGATGATGCTGTGATCGGACCTTTGTGTGTGGTGGAGCGCGGGGCCCAAGTGGGGGCTGGAACCGTTCTCAAATCGCGCGTGACCGTTGGCGAGGATTGCACAATCGGTGAGCGTTGCCTGGTGCATTCAGGCGTCGTGATCGGTGCTGATGGTTTTGGATTTGCCCCGCACCAAGGTACGTGGGAAAAAATCGAGCAACTGGGTGCCGTGCGCATTGGCAACGATGTGGAAATCGGTGCCAACACCTGCATAGACCGTGGTGCTCTCGAAGATACAGTGATCGAAGATGGCGTCAAACTCGACAACCTGATTCAGATCGGACACAACGTGCATGTGGGGCGTCACACCGCCATGGCCGGATGTGTGGGAGTGGCAGGCAGTGCGCGCATTGGCGCGCATTGCACCGTGGGTGGTGGTGCTGTGGTGCTGGGCCATTTGAGCCTGGCCGACCATGTGCATATTTCGGCAGCATCGGTGGTCACGCGTTCCATCCTGCAGCCAGGGCAGTACACCGGTATGTTCCCGCTGGACAGCAATGCCAATTGGGAAAAAAACGCCGCCAGTCTCAAACAATTGTCTCGATTGCGTGAACGCATCAAAGCCTTAGAGGCTGACATTCAAAACAACAAGGAAACCTGACCATGATGGACATTCATAAAATTCTCAAACAGTTGCCGCATCGCTACCCGTTTTTGCTGGTCGATCGCGTGTTAGAAATTGAAAAAGGCGTGCGCATCAAGGCCTTGAAAAATGTGACCATCAATGAGCCATTTTTCACTGGCCATTTTCCACACCGCCCCGTCATGCCGGGTGTGTTGATGCTCGAAGCTCTGGCGCAGGCTGCTGCATTGTTGTCCTTTGACACGCTGGATACCGCCCCCGATGACACCACGGTTTATTACTTTGCCGGTATCGATGGCGCCCGTTTCAAGCGGCCCGTGGAGCCAGGTGATCAGTTGACCCTCGAGGTCCAGTTGGATCGCATGAAAGCCGGTATTTTCAAGTTCAAAGCCCAAGCCAAAGTGGGTCATGAGCTGGCCTGTGAAGCCGAGTTGATGTGCACCATGCGCAAAATTGCCTGAGGACCTATGGCGACTATCCATTCCACTGCATTGGTTGATCCGGCTGCTCAGCTGGACGACTCCGTGACCGTTGGTCCTTACACCATCATTGGCCCGAATGTGACGATCGGCGCAGGCTCCACAGTGGGCTCGCATTGCACCATCGAGGGTTACACCACCATCGGCTTGAACAACCATGTTCACAGCTACACATCCCTGGGCGCTGCGCCGCAAGACAAAAAATACGCAGGTGAGCCGACCCGTTTGGTGATCGGCAACGGCAACACCATTCGCGAGTTTTGCACCTTCAATGCAGGAACGGTCAACGGTGGTGGCGTCACTCAAGTGGGTGATGACAACCTGTTCATGGCCTATGTGCACTTGGCGCACGATTGCCATATTGGCAGTCACACCATTTTCGCCAACAACTCCCAATTGGCCGGTCACGTCGTCGTGGGTGATTGGGTCATCCTGGGTGGCTTCACGGTGGTGCGTCAGTTCTTGCGTTTGGGGGCTCACAGCTTCACTGCCATGTGCACTTTGCTGTTTGCCGATCTGCCACCGTATGTGACTTGCCAGGGCCAACCTGCTGCCGCGCGGACCGTGAACGCCGAAGGTCTGCGACGTCGTGGGTATTCTCCGGTCCGCATTGCTGCCGTGCGCGCCATGCACAAAGCCTTGTACCGTGAAAATTTGACGTTCGAAGCGGCTAAAGAGCGCATTCTCCAAATCGCCAAGGACAAACCCGAGGCTCAGGTGGATGTGGAGATGATGTTGAACTTCCTTGCGGGCGTTTCGCCCAAAGTGGGCATTGTTCGTTCGCGCCGCCGTTCGGTGGACTGAAAACTCAAAGGGGCAGGCGCTTTTCCTGCCCCGAGTATGAAAGGAGGGCCCCGTGGCCCTGTTGCGTTGCGCCGTGATTGGCGTTGGTTATCTGGGCAAATTTCATGCTCAAAAGTACGCCAAGATTCCTGAGTGTGAACTGGTGGCTGTGGTGGACAGTCGGCAAGAGCAGGCCGATGCGGTCGCTGCCCCCTTGGGCTGCGCGGCGCTGACGGATTACCGGGCTTTGTTGGGCAAGGTCGATGCGGTCAGTATCGTGGTGCCAACACAAGGTCATTACGATGTGTGTGCCGAGTTCTTGCGTGCGGGTGTTCATGTCTTGGTCGAAAAACCAATGACCACGACTTTGGCGCAAGCCGATGAGTTGATCCGACTGGCCAAAGAAAACCATTGCGTTTTGGCGGTGGGGCATCTGGAGCGTTTCAATCCCGCGGCGCTGGCACTGGAGCCGTTGCTTTCAGATCCACGGTTCATCGACAGTTCGCGTCTGGCACCCTTCAAGCCCCGTGCCACCGATGTGAGTGTCTTGCTCGATTTGATGATCCACGACGTGGATTTGATCTTGTCCTTGGTGGACAGTGAGCTCGAAAGTGTGGATTGCTCGGGTGCCCGGGTGCTGACATCGGACATCGACATCGCCAACGCACGCATTCGTTTTGCCAATGGTTGTGTGGCCAATGTGACGGCCAGCCGTGTCAGCGCGAAAAGCGAGCGGAAAATGCGCGTTTTCCAAAATCAAGCGTGCCACTCGCTGGATTTCCAGGCGCGTACGCTGACCACTTACCGAGGCACGACCGATCCACAGGCCGAACCTGAGCAGTCCATTGAGCGGCACGAACAATCGTTTGGCGAGGCCGATCCATTGTTTGCCGAGATCGTGGATTTCGTGGACAGCATTCGCCACAATCGCCCCCCCAAAGTCAGCGGAGAAGCCGGACGCCGTGCACTGGAAGCCGTGCAGCGCATCACCGAAGCCACCCGCCTGATTTCCTGATCACTGAATATTTGAAAGGTACGCCATGCGCATCCCTATGGTCGATCTGGTCGCGCAATACCGCGATCTCCAGCCTCAGCTGGAACCTGCATTTTTGAGCGCCTTGAACGCGGCACAGTTCATCCTAGGACCCAACGTTCAAGCGTTTGAAAAAGAAGCGGCAGCTTATTTGGGGGTGGCGCACGCCATCACCTGTGCCAACGGCACGGATGCTTTGCACCTGGCTTTGCTGGCTGCCGATATCGGCCCCGGTGACGAGGTCATCACCACACCCTTCACTTTCATTGCCACAGCAGAGGCGATTGCCTATGTGGGCGCCAAAGCGGTTTTTGTGGACATTGATCCGCGCACCTTCAACATCGACGTCGAGCAAGCACGCCGTGCGATCACGCCGCAAACCAAAGCCTTATTGCCCGTGCATTTGTTTGGGCAACCTGCTGATCTGGCCCCACTGATGGCCTTGGCCAAAGAACATCAACTGCAGTTGGTGGAAGATTGCGCGCAATCATTTGGTGCCAACATTGGTGGTCGCAAAACCGGTGCGATGGGTGATGTGGCGGCCTTCAGCTTTTTCCCCAGCAAAAATTTAGGTTGCTATGGCGACGGTGGCATGGTGACCACCCAGTCGGATGCGATGGCAGAAAAATTGCGCATGCTGCGCAACCACGGTAGCAAGGTGCGCTACTACCACGACATCATTGGCTACAACAGCCGCCTTGATGAGTTGCAGGCGGTTGTACTGCGTGCCAAGATGCCGCTGATTGACCAATACAACCAAGAGCGTCGCCGTGTCGCGCACCGCTACAACGCCGGTTTGGCCGGCCTGAATTTGCAAACGCCTTTTGAAGATGGTGTGGGTTTACACGTATACCACCAGTACACCTTGTTGACAGATGACCGTGCCGCCATTCAGCAAGCATTGACTGAGCAAAAAATTGCCAGCGCCATTTATTACCCAGTGCCTTTGCACCAGCAAAAGGTATTTGCTTCGATTGCTGCCGGGTCCAGCTTCCCTGTGACCGAATCGGTGGCTGCGCGTTGCTTGTCTTTGCCCATTTATCCAGAGCTGAGCAACGAAGCCGTGGACGAAATTTGCGGTGTCATTCGTCAGGCTTTGACGGCGTGATGAACGAGAAAGAAGCACGACCACTTTCTGAATCTGCACCTGCGCAAGATCTGCGTTTGTGCATGGTCGCTGCTGAGCGTTCGGGTGACATGTTGGCGGCTTTGTTGCTGCAGGGCATGCGCAAAAGCTGGCCTCAACTGCAAGCCTTTGGCATTGGTGGTCCGCAGATGGATGCGGTTGGCTTTGTCTCCCGCTGGTCTTGTGACGAATTGTCGGTGCGTGGTTTGGTCGAAGCCCTTTGGCGTTACCGCCACATCACGGGCATTCGCAAGACCTTGATTCAGGATGTATTGGCTTCGCCACCTGACTTGTACATCGGTGTGGATGCCTCTGACTTCAATTTGCCTGTTGAGCGTTTGCTGCGACAAAAAGGTGTGCCCACGGTTCAATTGGTGTGCCCATCCATTTGGGCATGGCGACCTGAACGTGTGCAAAAAATCCGCGAGAGCGTGGACCATGTTTTGTGCATCTATCCGTTTGAACCTGCTTTGCTGGCGCAACACGGTATACAAGGCACTTTTGTGGGACACCCTGTTGCCGACGTGATCGACATGGCGCCCGATCGCCTGAAAGCCCGTCAAGCATTGGGCTTGCCCGTGGATGCCAACATCGTTGCCTTGTTGCCGGGCAGTCGACCATCTGAAATCAAAGGTTTGGCCTTGCCTTTTCTTCAGGCTGCCAAGCACATGTTGTCGCTGCGGCCCGACTTGCAGTTTGTGCTGCCGACCCACGGCCCTCTGCAAGCCATGATCGAGGCGGCCATTGCCCGTGCCGGCATGCAAGGCCGTGTGCACCTGGTCATGGGGCGTTCGCACGAAGTGCAGGCTGCCTGCGATGTGGCTTTGGTGGCCAGCGGCACTGCCACACTCGAGACCGCTTTGCACAAGCGTCCGATGGTCATCGCTTACAAAATGCAATGGCTGTCCTGGCAGATCGCCAACCGCAAGCGCTTGCTGCCCTGGGTCGGTTTGCCCAATATTTTGTGCAATGAGAGCTTGGTCCCTGAATTCTTGCAAGAGCAGGTGCAGCCCGCAGCGTTGGCCAAGGCCGTTTTGGAATGGCTCGACGATCCTGACGCTGTGGCCAAAATTCAACAGCGATTCACCGAGCTTCACCACCAACTGCGTCAGGACATGCCGACGCTGGCAAACCATGCGATCCAAAAAGTCCTTGCTGCTTGAGCAAAAAACATTGAATTGGGATACCGCCGGTCTGATGGCTGGCGTGGATGAGGCTGGGCGCGGCCCGCTGGCGGGGCCTGTGGTGGCCGCTGCAGTGATTCTGGACGATTTGCAGCCGATCGCTGGTTTGAACGACTCCAAAAAACTGTCGGCAAAGCGTCGTGAGCGTTTGTTTGACGAAATCCGTGCGCGGGCTTTGTGCTTTTCGATTGCCGAAGCGACGGTACAGGAAATTGACCAATTCAATATTTTGCAAGCCACGATGCTGGCCATGAAGCGTGCTGTCGAAGGCTTGCGTTTGAAGCCCCAAATGGTCCTGGTCGATGGCAACCGATTGCCGACGTTGGACATCTTGGCGGAGGCCATTGTGCAGGGCGATGCACTCGTACCTGCCATTTCTGCCGCATCCATTTTGGCGAAGGTGCACCGTGATCGTTTGTGTGAAGAGATGCATGGACGTTACCCGGTCTACGGCTTTGACCAACACAAAGGTTATGGCACGGCTCAACACCTTGCCGCTTTGCAGGTGCATGGCCCGGCAGACTGCCACAGAATGACTTTTGCCCCGGTGGCCAGGAGCGTGCGATGAATCTGATCACTTCGCGAGATAACCCCCATGTCAAAGCTTGGCGGCGCTTGGCCCAAGACACCACGGCTTACCGCAAGGCGGGGCAGTTTTGGCTAGAGGGTGATCATCTGTGCCGTGCCGCCATCGTCCGGGGTGTCAATCCTTTGCAAATCGTGTTGAGTGCCACTTGCTTTGAAGAGCAAGGCCCGCAGTGGGCCCGCTTGACCGACGCCTTGTTTGTCCTGCCTGATGCTTTGTTTGCCAGCCTGAGCGGTCTTGAGTCACCTGCCCAAATGGGGTTTGTCGTGGCCTGGTCGGCGCAGGGGCAAATTTCGTCGGAAGCCTCTACCGTGGTTTTGGATCGTTTACAGGACGCAGGCAATGTGGGGGCGATTTTGCGATGCGCCTCGGCGTTTGGATATCGCCAGGTGCTGGCCATCAAAGGGACTGCGGCTCTGTGGTCACCCAAAGTGCTCAGGGCTGGCATGGGCGCGCATTTTGGTTTGCATCTCATCGAATCGGTCAGCGAAGCGGATGTGGCCGCTTTAGACGTGCCTGTTTTGACCACCAGCTCCCATGAAGGCCCTTTTTTGCATGAATTATTGCAACGCAAGGAGTTGACACCAAAGTGTGCGTGGGTTTTTGGACACGAAGGGCAGGGCGTCAGCGACAGCTTGATGGCTTTGGCGCGACAAAAAGTCAGAATTGCACAGCCCGGAGGGGAAGAGTCGTTGAATGTGGCGACTGCCGCAGCCATTTGCCTGCACGCCAGCGCAACGGCTGCGATTTGAGTCGCCGAAGGGCCTGTGTCCGGCAGTTTTGTCGTCGCTTTGTCAGGGTTTTCGAGTGGTCCTCAGCTATAATGAGAGGCTTTCCCGCATCAACCTGTACGCCACAGTCCATCCCAGGCCCAATCCTCGAACAAGCAGCCAAAAAGAGATCGCATCTCTGGTGAGTGCTGAGGCGTACCCGAACTATTCCGGAGAACCCAGTGCTTTTGTCTCTTCAGGGAACCTTCCCGCCCGCCATCTTGGCGCTCGCAGACGGCACGGTCTTTATCGGCAACTCGATTGGAGCTACTGGCTCCACAGTCGGCGAAGTGGTGTTCAACACCTCGCTCACCGGCTACCAGGAAATCCTCACCGACCCCAGCTACTGCCAGCAGATCGTCACTTTGACGTACCCGCACATCGGCAACTACGGCGTCAGTGTGGAAGACATCGAAGCTGACAAAGTCCATGCTGCAGGTTTGATCATCAAAGATCTGCCATTGATTGCGAGCAACTTCCGTTCAAGCCAGACCCTTTCGTCCTATCTTGTGGACGCAGGCACGGTGGCCATTGCGAACATCGATACCCGCCAGTTGACTCGAATTTTGCGCACCAAGGGTGCCCAAAACGGTGCGATTGTGGGTTTGGCCAAAGGCCAGCAAGTGACGCAGAGCCTGATCGACGATGCGATTGCCTCCGCCAAAGCGGCGCCCAACATGGCTGGCCTCGATTTGGCACAAGAAGTGACGGCTACCCAGTCTTACGACTGGACGCAAACCGAGTGGGAGCTCGGCGAGGGCTACGGCACTCAGGCATCGCCCAAGTTTCATGTGGTTGCCTATGACTTTGGCGTCAAGAAAAACATTTTGCGCATGTTGGCTGCACGCGGTTGCAAAGTGACCGTGGTACCTGCCAAAACGTCTGCAGCTGAAGTGCTCAAACACAAACCCGACGGCATCTTCTTGTCCAACGGCCCTGGCGACCCACAGCCTTGCGACTACGCGATTGCGGCGGCTGCTGAGTTGATCGAAACCGGCATTCCGACTTTCGGTATTTGCCTGGGTCACCAAATCATGGCCTTGGCCAGCGGTGCCAAAACCTTCAAGATGAAGTTTGGTCACCACGGCGCTAATCACCCCGTGAAAGACCTCGACACAGGGCGCGTCTCCATCACCAGCCAAAACCACGGTTTTGCTGTCGACGAAAAGTCTTTGCCCGCCAATTTGCGTGCCACCCATGTGTCGCTGTTTGACGGCACCCTGCAGGGCCTTGCCCGCACCGACAAGCCGGCGTTCTGCTTCCAAGGTCACCCAGAAGCCTCGCCCGGACCGCATGACATTGCTTACCTCTTTGACCGCTTCATCAACCTGATGGAGGCTTCTTAACATGCCAAAGCGCACCGACCTCAAAAGTATCCTCATCATTGGCGCGGGCCCGATCATCATTGGTCAGGCCTGTGAGTTTGACTATTCCGGCGTGCAAGCCTGCAAGGCTTTGCGTGAAGAGGGTTACAAGGTCATCCTGATCAACAGCAACCCCGCCACGATCATGACCGACCCGGCCACGGCCGACGTGACCTACATCGAGCCCATCACTTGGCAGACGGTCGAGAAGATCATTGCCAAAGAGCGTCCTGATGCAATCTTGCCCACCATGGGTGGCCAGACCGCGCTCAACTGCGCTTTGGATTTGTGGCACAACGGCGTGCTTGAAAAGTACAAGGTCGAACTGATCGGCGCCACGCCAGAGGCCATCGACAAAGCCGAAGACCGCCTGAAGTTCAAAGATGCCATGACCAAAATTGGTTTGGGCTCAGCGCGCTCCGGGATCGCCCACAGCATGGAAGAGGCTTGGGATGTGCAAAAGACATTGGGCTTCCCTACGGTCATTCGGCCCAGCTTCACTTTGGGCGGCACCGGCGGTGGCATCGCCTACAACCCCGAAGAATTCGAGGTCATTTGCAAACGCGGCCTAGAGGCTTCGCCTACGACCGAGTTGCTGATTGAAGAATCCTTGCTTGGCTGGAAAGAGTACGAGATGGAAGTGGTGCGCGACAAGGCGGACAACTGCATCATCATCTGCTCGATCGAAAACCTCGATCCCATGGGCGTGCACACAGGTGATTCCATCACAGTGGCCCCTGCGCAAACCTTGACCGACAAGGAATACCAGATTTTGCGCAACGCCTCATTGGCTGTGCTGCGCGAGATCGGTGTAGACACGGGTGGCTCGAACGTGCAGTTCTCCATCAATCCGGTGGATGGGCGCATGGTCGTCATCGAGATGAACCCGCGTGTCTCGCGTTCATCGGCGTTGGCTTCCAAGGCCACCGGTTTCCCTATTGCGAAAGTGGCTGCCAAGCTCGCTGTGGGCTACACGCTCGACGAATTGCGCAACGAAATCACGGGCGGTGCAACGCCTGCTTCTTTCGAGCCATCCATCGACTACGTGGTCACCAAGATTCCGCGTTTTGCTTTCGAGAAATTCCCGACAGCTGACAGCCGTTTGACCACCCAAATGAAGTCGGTGGGCGAGGTGATGGCCATGGGCCGCACTTTCCAAGAATCTTTCCAGAAAGCGTTGCGCGGTCTGGAAGTGGGTGTGGACGGTATGAACGAAAAAACCCAGGACCGTGAAGTCCTGGAAAAAGAACTGGGCGAGCCCGGTCCTGAGCGCATCTGGTACGTGGGCGACGCCTTTGCCATGGGTTTGAGTGTGGACGAGGTGTTCGCCTTGACCAAGATCGACCCTTGGTTCTTGGTGCAGATCGAAGAGATCGTGAAGATCGAACTCGAACTGGAAACCACCACGCTGGAAGCGATCACGGCCGAAGAACTGCGTGCGCTCAAGAAGAAGGGTTTTTCCGACCGCCGCTTGGCCAAGTTGCTGAAAACCACTGAGCATGTGGTGCGTGAGCGCCGCCATGCCCTGAACATTCGCCCTGTTTACAAACGCGTGGACACCTGTGCAGCCGAGTTCTCGACTGACACCGCCTACATGTATTCTTGTTACGAAGGCAATGGCGACGGTGAATGCGAAGCCGAGCCCACTGCCAACAAGAAAATCATGGTGCTTGGCGGCGGCCCGAACCGCATCGGCCAGGGTATCGAATTTGACTATTGCTGCGTGCATGCAGCTCTCGCCATGCGCGAAGACGGTTATGAAACCATCATGGTCAACTGCAACCCCGAGACCGTGTCGACCGATTACGACACTTCGGACCGCTTGTACTTCGAGCCTGTCACGTTGGAAGATGTGCTGGAAATCGTGGACAAGGAAAAGCCGACAGGCGTCATCGTGCAGTACGGTGGTCAAACGCCTTTGAAGTTGGCGCTTGATTTGGAAGCCGCTGGCGTGCCGATCATCGGCACCAGCCCGGACATGATCGACGCAGCCGAAGACCGCGAGCGCTTCCAGCAGTTGCTGCAAGAGCTGGGTCTGCGTCAGCCGCCCAACGCCACAGCCCGCACCGAGCCAGAAGCCCTGGAAAAAGCGGCTGCTTTGGGCTACCCCTTGGTGGTGCGCCCCAGCTACGTGCTGGGTGGCCGTGCCATGGAAATCGTGCACGAGCAACGTGACCTCGAGCGCTACATGCGCGAAGCGGTCAAGGTCTCGCACGACTCCCCAGTGTTGCTGGACCGTTTCCTGAACGACGCTATCGAATGTGATGTGGATTGCATCCGCGACTCCGAAGGCAAGACCTTTATCGGTGGCGTGATGGAACACATTGAGCAAGCGGGCGTGCACAGCGGTGACTCGGCTTGTTCTTTGCCGCCTTACTCTCTGTCGGCGGAAACCGTCAACGAACTGAAGCGCCAGTCAGCAGCCATGGCGGGTGCCTTGCATGTGGTCGGATTGATGAACGTTCAGTTTGCGATTCAAAACATCGATGGCCAAGACGTTATTTATGTACTCGAAGTGAACCCGCGCGCTTCACGCACCGTGCCTTATGTCTCTAAAGCCACGGGCATCCAGTTGGCCAAAGTGGCAGCGCGTTGCATGGCTGGTCAAAGCTTGGCTTCGCAAGGCATCACCAAAGAAGTCACACCACCTTATTTCAGTGTGAAAGAAGCCGTCTTCCCATTCGTGAAATTCCCGGGCGTAGACACCATCCTAGGCCCCGAGATGAAGTCCACGGGCGAAGTCATGGGTGTTGGTAAGACCTTTGGTGAAGCTTTTGTGAAAAGCCAATTGGGTGCAGGAACCAAGCTGCCACGGCCCGCAAAGGCCGACGGCTCGCCCTCGGGCAAGGTCTTCATCTCGGTGAAAAACAACGACAAGCCTCGTGCGATTGAAGTGGCGCGTCAACTGGTGACGCAAGGTTTTGTGCTGATTGCCACCAAGGGCACAGCCAGTGCCATCAACGCTGCGGGCGTGGCTTGTGCCACGGTGAACAAGGTGACCGAAGGTCGCCCTCACATTGTGGACATGATCAAGAACAACGAAGTGGTGTTGGTCATCAACACGGTCGAAGAGCGTCGCAATGCGATTGCTGATTCGCGCCACATCCGCACGTCGGCCTTGCTCAACCGTGTCACGACCTTCACCACCATTGCCGGTGCTGAAGCAGCGGTCGAGGGCATGAAGTACATGGACCAATTGGATGTGATTTCGGTTCAAGAAATGCACGCGCAATTGGCGTCCTGAAATCGCTGCCTAAGCCCTGTGTCCGGCACCTTGGTGCAAGGCATAATGCAGACAATGACCGCCGAGTCTCAACGCTCGGCGGTTTGCTTTTGGAGAACTGAATATGTCAACCATCCCGATTACAAAACGCGGCGCTGAAAAGCTCAAAGACGAGTTGCACCGCCTCAAGACAGTCGACCGCCCAGGCGTGATTCAAGCCATTGCCGAGGCACGCGCACAGGGAGACCTGAGTGAGAACGCCGAATACGATGCAGCCAAAGACCGTCAAGGCTTCATCGAAGGCCGGATCCAGGAAATTGAAGGCAAGTTGTCTGCTGCACAAGTCATCGATCCGACATCGGTGGATGCGGGTGGTCGAGTGGTGTTTGGCACGACCGTAGAGCTAGAAGATGAGAGCTCAGGCGAAGCTGTGAAATACCAGATCGTGGGCGAGGACGAGGCCGACTTGAAATTGGGGCTGATCAACATCAGCAGTCCGATTGCCCGCGCCTTGATCGGCAAAGAAGAGGGCGATGTGGCTGAAGTGCAAGCACCGGGTGGTGTGCGTCGCTATGAAATCGTAGGTGTCTCGTACATCTGAACCATCCAAAATGAAGGCCGTATCAAAACGGCCTTCAAAGTGGTTTGAGCTTGTTCAGGCAGGAAGCGTATCAGTCGTGGCGACCTTTTTTGACTGATTTTTGCTTGGGCTTTGCCCGTTTGATTTGACCGCCGGCCGCCAGGCGTTGGTTGCCCAACACACGAACAGTTTTGACTTCGGGGCGTTGACCACCGCGTGAACTGTATTTGAGAATCTTGAAATCGCGTGGGCCGGCTTTACGGTCCTCGTCAACCTCTTTGATTTTCTCGGGCTGAGGGCGCCAGAGGATCAGCAATTTGCCGATGTGCTGGATAGGCGCAGCATTGAGTTGGTCGGCGAGTTGTGCAAACATGGCCTCGCGCGCAGCGCGATCGTCGCCCAGAACCCTGATTTTGATCAGGCCATGGGCGTTCAGTGCCGCTTCGGTTTCCTTGACGACAGCAGGAGTCAGGCCATCGCCCCCGATCATGACGACCGGATCCAGGTGATGGGCATCGGCGCGAAAAACTTTGCGCTCGGAAGGTGTGAGTTGTATTTGGGGCATCCCCGTATTATCCCCGCAAGGACGCAGAAGAATGAAAGTCAAAACCAAAAGTAAAAAGGTGAACAAAGCCTGGTTGAACGACCATGTCAATGACACCTACGTCAAACTGGCCCTGAGAGAGGGTTATCGGGCACGGGCTGCCTATAAATTGAAAGAGATCGATGAAACGCTCGGTTTGATCCGTCCGGGCAATCTGGTGGTCGATCTGGGCTCGGCACCTGGCGCCTGGAGCCAATACCTGCGCAGACGGCTGTCGCCCGATGGTGCGGCGGTGGGGGCGCTCAACGGGACCATCATTGCGCTGGACCTTTTGCCGATGGCTCCTGTGGAAGGGGTTCAGTTCATTCAAGGGGATTTCCGTGAAAACGAGGTCGCTACTTTGCTTGAGGCCGCGCTGCAGGGCCGTCAGGCGGATGTGGTTGTTTCCGACATGGCGCCCAATTTGTCGGGCATTGAGTCTTCGGATGCAGCCCGCATCACGCATTTGATCGAGTTGGCTGTCGAGTTTGCCCAAAATCACATGAAACCCGAAGGTGCTCTGGTGGTCAAAGTCTTTCATGGCAGTGGTTACAGCCAAATCGTGAAAATGTTCAAAGAGACCTTCAAGGTGGTCAAGCCCATCAAGCCCAAAGCTTCGCGCGACAAGTCCTCCGAGACTTTTTTGGTGGGCATGGGGCTTATCAGCTCGCTTTAAGGGGCTAATTCCTCTGTTTTTGAGGGCTAAAACTTCATCACTGGCGTTTGGGTCCATGCCGCAGGCCTAGAATGAGAACAGTCATTTTTTTCGATTGGAGTGTCTCTTGAATAACCCTTGGTTTTCCAAAATTGCCGTTTGGATGGTGATTGCCATGGTGCTGTTCACCTTGTTCAAGCAGTTTGACAACCGTGGCGTCGCAGGTGCGAATGCCATTGGTTATTCTGACTTTCTGGAAGAGGTTCGCGGCAACCGGATCAAGAGCGCCACAATTTCTGAGAGCCCTGGTGGCACCGAAATTTTGGCTGTCACCAACGACGATCGTCGCATCAAGACCACGGCCACATATTTGGATCGCGGTTTGGTCGGCGATTTGATCAACAGTGGCGTCAAATTTGATGTCAAGCCCCGCGAAGAAGGCTCCCTGCTCATGACCCTGTTGGTCAGCTGGGGCCCGATGTTGCTTTTGATCGGTGTCTGGGTGTATTTCATGCGCCAGATGCAAGGCGGAGGCAAAGGCGGTGCCTTCAGCTTTGGCAAATCCAAAGCACGCATGCTGGACGAAAACAACAACCAGGTCACCTTTGCCGACGTGGCCGGTTGCGATGAGGCCAAAGAAGAAGTCAAGGAAGTCGTCGATTTCCTGAAAGACCCTCAGCGGTTCCAGAAACTGGGCGGTCGTATCCCTCGTGGTCTGCTGCTTGTAGGCCCACCAGGCACCGGTAAAACACTGCTGGCCAAAGGCATCGCAGGCGAAGCCAAGGTGCCCTTTTTCAGCATCTCGGGTTCTGATTTTGTCGAGATGTTTGTCGGCGTGGGCGCAGCCCGTGTCCGTGACATGTTCGAAAACGCCAAAAAGAACGCGCCTTGCATCATCTTCATCGATGAAATCGATGCAGTTGGCCGCCAACGTGGCGCAGGCTTGGGCGGTGGCAATGACGAGCGTGAGCAAACCCTCAACCAGATGCTGGTGGAGATGGATGGCTTTGAGACCAATTTGGGTGTGATCGTGGTGGCCGCGACCAACCGACCAGACATTCTGGATGCCGCTTTGTTGCGTCCGGGCCGTTTTGACCGTCAGGTGTATGTGACGCTGCCCGATATCCGCGGACGCGAGCAAATCTTGAACGTGCACATGCGCAAGGTGCCTATTGGCCAAGACGTCAATGCCGGTGTGATTGCGCGTGGCACGCCTGGCATGAGCGGTGCTGATCTGGCCAACCTGTGCAACGAAGCTGCCTTGATGGCTGCGCGTCGCAATGCACGCGTGGTTGAGATGGTTGACTTCGAAAAAGCCAAAGACAAGATCCTGATGGGGCCTGAGCGCAAGAGCATGGTCATGCCCGAAGAAGAGCGTCGCAACACGGCTTACCACGAAGCTGGCCATGCCTTGATCGGTAAATTGTTGCCCAAGTGCGATCCGGTGCACAAAGTCACGATCATTCCCCGTGGCCGTGCCTTGGGTGTGACGATGAGCTTGCCCGAAAAGGACCGCTACAGTTACGACAAGGAATTCATGCTGAACCAGATCAGCATGTTGTTTGGTGGCCGCATTGCCGAAGAGGTGTTCATGCACCAAATGACCACCGGTGCCAGCAACGACTTTGAACGGGCCACCTCGATTGCCCGCGACATGGTCATGCGCTACGGCATGACGGATGCGTTGGGGCCGATGGTGTATGCCGAAAACGAAGGCGAAGTGTTCTTGGGCCGCTCGGTTACCAAGACCACCAACATGAGCGAATCCACCATGCAAAAGGTGGACATGGAAGTGCGACGCATCATCGACGAGCAGTACAGTTTGGCCCGTCGGCTCATTGAAGAGCACAGCGCCCAGATGCACGGCATGGCCAAAGCCTTGCTGGAGTGGGAAACCATCGACAAGGACCAGATCGACGACATCATGGCCGGGCGCGACCCCATGCCACCCAAAGACTGGACGCCTCGTACACCGCCCTCCGGTGGCGGCAGTGGCGGCGGTACCCCTGAGGTTCAAGCAGAGCCAGCGACCACGGCCGCTTGATTTTTCAAGATCGGTGTCACAAGAGCGGGGCCTTCGGGCTCCGTTTTTCATGGAAGAAGCCACATGGAAGCTGAAAAAACAGGACTGCACCGCGCCACGCGTTGGCAGACCACGCGGTTTGATTTGGACCTCTCTCGCCCCTGGGTCATGGGCATTGTGAATGTCACACCCGATTCTTTTTCTGACGGGGGGCAGCACGGCGATGTGACACAGGCTCTGCGGCATGCCGAGCAATTGCTGCGCGATGGCGCTGGCATTTTGGATGTGGGCGGTGAGTCCACGCGGCCAGGCGCAGACCTTGTGCCTTTGTCGCAAGAGTTGGCGCGCCTTGTCCCGTTTTTGAAAGAGGCTGTTCGTTGGCAAGTGCCGATATCGGTAGACACGTACAAGCCTGAAGTGATGCAGGTGGTGCTGGATCTGGGCGTCGACATCGTCAATGACATTTGGGCTTTGCGCCAGCCGGGGGCTGAGCGTGTGATTGCCGCGCATCCCGCTTGTGGCGTGTGTTTGATGCACATGCACCGAGAACCTCAAACCATGCAAATGCAGACCATGACCGGGGACGTGCTGGCCGAGGTCGCTGCTTTCTTGAAGGGGCGCGTCGAATCACTCACCGCCCAGGGCATTGCGTCATCCAGATTGATGCTCGATCCTGGTATCGGGTTTGGCAAAACCGTTGCGCAGAACTTCCAGTTGCTCGCCAGGCAGTCCGATTTATTGCGTTTGGGCTATCCGGTTTTGGCCGGTTGGTCCCGCAAATCTTCTTTGGGCGCGGTGTTGAGTGACAAAGGACAGATCCCTGAGCCCGCGCAACGCCAAGCGGCCAGTGTGGCCGCCGCGTTGTTGGCGGTTGACAGGGGCTCACGTGTGGTGCGCGTGCACGACGTTAAGCCCACAGTGGATGCGCTCAAAGTCTGGCAGGCCATGCAGTCCCATATCTGTGTGGACTAAACCGCTGAATACTCTCTTTTGTCAGGATGGGGGGCCGATCCGGCCGCTAGAATTCTTTGACTTATTAAAAAAACAAGGATGGTGAGCATGGCGCGTCAATATTTCGGCACGGACGGCATTCGGGGCACGGTAGGTCAAAGCCCCATCACGCCGGATTTCATTTTGCGTTTGGCGCATGCAGTAGGTCGTGTTTTGAAAGCTCAAGAGGCGCACCCGGTGGTACTGATCGGAAAAGACACCCGAATTTCTGGCTATATGTTGGAAAGTGCGCTCGAATCAGGTTTCAACTCGGCAGGGGTTGATGTGGTGTTGTTGGGGCCTGTGCCCACGCCAGCGGTGGCGTATTTGACCCGTGCGCAGCGCGCTTCTCTGGGTGTGGTGATCAGCGCAAGCCACAACCCGTTTGCCGACAACGGCATCAAGTTTTTCAGCGCCCAAGGCAAAAAGCTGTCCGATGCTTGGGAAGAAACCGTTGAGGCGACTTTGCTGGAAGACCCGGTCTGGGTGGACTCTGCCGCTTTGGGTAAAACCCGGCGTCTGGACGACGCAGCGGGTCGTTACATTGAGTTTTGCAAGAGCACCTTTTCGAACGATTTGACCCTTAAGGGCTTGAAGATTGTGGTGGATGCCGCCCATGGCGCGGCCTATCAAATCGCGCCCAAGGTTTTCCACGAGTTGGGTGCCGAGGTGATCGCGATCGGCTGCGCCCCGGACGGCCTGAACATCAACAAAGGCGTGGGAGCCACGCACCCTGAGGCTTTGGTGCAAGCCGTCAAAGACCAAGGCGCTGATTACGGCATTGCACTTGATGGAGATGCTGACCGCTTGCAATTCGTGGATGCCACAGGCCGATTGTTCAACGGCGATGAGTTGTTGTACCTCATGGTCGCAGACCGTTTGGCAAGAGACGAAGCTGTGCCGGGTGCCGTGGGCACCTTGATGACCAACTTGGCGATCGAGGTGGCACTCAAGCAACGCGGTGTGCAATTTGTGCGGGCCAAGGTGGGTGACCGTTATGTGCTGGAGGTCTTGCACGACAAGGGTTGGTTGCTGGGTGGCGAGGGCTCAGGCCATTTGTTGGCCTTGGACAAGCACACCACAGGCGATGGCTTGGTCAGCGCTTTGCAGGTTTTGCAAGCCTGTGTGGGCAGCGGACAGACCATGGCCCAATTGCTGGAGGGCATCACGCTGTTCCCGCAAACGTTGATCAATGTGCGTTTGACGCCGGGCTTTGATTGGCAAGGCCATCAGCCTTTGTGGGATGCCACTCGGGCCGCAGAGTCCGAGTTGGGCGATTCGGGCCGGGTCTTGATCCGGGCCAGTGGCACTGAGCCTTTGGTGCGGGTCATGGTCGAGGCGCGTGATGCGGTGCAAGCACGCCAATGTGCCGAACGGATTGCGGCAACCCTGTCTTGATCTGTCACCTCGATTGCTGAGCCCAGCACCGGGCGTACAGCCTACTCAGTAAATCAGCCGCTCTGGTTTGATTTCCTGAAGGATGGTGGTGGCGATCTCTTCGATCGACTTGGTGGTGGTCGACAGCCAGCGGATGCCGGAGCGGCGCATCATGGCTTCCCCTTCAGAGACTTCCATGCGGCAATTTTCCAGACTGGCGTAACGCGAGTTGGGTCTGCGCTCTGCGCGGATTTCGGCCAGGCGATCAGGATGGATGCTCAGGCCGAAGATTTTTTTGCGGTGCGGCACCAGGGCTGGGGGCAACTGCTTGCGGTCAAAGTCTTCAGGAATCAAGGGGTAGTTGGCGGCTTTCAGGCCGTGCTGCATGGCCAAATACAAGCTGGTCGGGGTTTTGCCGCTGCGGCTCACGCCCACCAAAATCACATCTGCCGACTCAAGGTCCCGGTTGGATTGGCCATCGTCATGGGCCAGTGAAAAGTTGATGGCCTCGATGCGGTCGTGGTATTCCTTGCTTTTGCTCACATCCGAAAAACGCCCGACCCGGTGGTGCGACTTGATGCCCAGCTCGTTTTCAAGCGGGTTCACAAAGGTGCCAAACATGTCCAGCAACATGCCTTGGCAATGCTCTTGCAGCACTTTGAGCACGTCCATGTTCACCAAGGTGGTGAACACGATGGGTTTGCTGCCCTCGGTATCGGCGGTGTGGTTGATCTGCCTGACCGCTTGGTGCGCCTTGTCGATGGTGTCGGTGAAAGGCAGGCGCACATGCCGCGTCTTCATGTCGAACTGGGCCAAGATGGCGTTGCCAAAAGTCTCTGCTGTGATGCCGGTGCCGTCAGAGACGAAAAAAACAGTGCGTTTGGACATGGATGCAAAAATTTCAAATGAAGGCGGCACCAAGCCCCCTAAAATGATTCGATTATCCATGGCACCCCGCTCGGCGGTTGAATTCCAAGAACAACAAAATCCCGTCCTGACCCATGGAGCCCGGTTTTAACTTTGGAGCTTTGCATGTCTGATCTTTTCAGTGAGACCGCTTTGGTCGTTCCCTTTGAGCAATTGCGCATGACCGATGTGGAGTCGGTCGGTGGCAAAAACGCCAGCTTGGGGGAGATGATTTCGCAATTGCCCTCGGGCGTGCGTGTGCCGACGGGTTTTGCCACCACCGCCCATGCTTTTCGGCAGTTTCTGGCTTTTGGCGGCTTGACTGAGCGCATCAACGCCCGGCTGGACGCGCTGGACACAGAAGATGTCCGTGCCTTGGCCGCAGCGGGGGCAGAAATCCGCGCCATGGTCGAAGCCCAGCCTTTTCCGTCCGATCTTGAGCAGGCCATTCGCGAGGCGTTTGTCCGCCTGCAAGGCAGCAACCCCGAGGCTTCTTTTGCTGTGCGATCTTCGGCCACCGCCGAAGATTTGCCTGACGCTTCATTTGCGGGTCAGCAAGAGACTTTTTTGAACGTGGTCGGCATCGCTGACGTGCTGCACAAAATGAAAGAGGTGTTTGCCTCTTTGTACAACGACCGCGCCATCAGCTACCGCGTGCACAAAGGTTTTGCACACGCTGATGTGGCTTTGTCGGCAGGTGTGCAACGCATGGTGCGCTCTGATTTGGGGGCTGCGGGTGTCATGTTCACCATCGATACCGAGTCGGGTTTCGAAGATGTGGTGTTCATCACCTCCAGCTACGGCTTGGGTGAGACCGTGGTGCAGGGCGCGGTGAACCCGGATGAGTTCTATGTGCACAAACCCATGTTGGCTGCGGGCAAGCGATGTGTCATCCGACGCAATCTGGGCTCTAAATTGATCGAGATGGTGTTTGCCACGCCAGAAGAAAAAGCGGCTTCGGGCAAGCTGGTCAAAACCACCGATGTGCCCGCTGAGTTGCGCAACCGCTACAGCCTGACCGATGACGAGGTTGAGCAGTTGGCCCGTTATGCCGTGGTCATCGAGCAGCACTACGGTCGCCCGATGGACATCGAGTGGGGCAAAGACGGCACGGATGGCCTTTTGTACATCCTGCAAGCACGTCCTGAAACCGTGAAAAGCCAGGCCAAAGGCACGCCCGAGCTGCGTTACAAGCTCAAAGGCAAAAGCACCATCTTGGCCGAGGGCAGGGCGATTGGCCAAAAGATCGGCACGGGCCCTGTGCGCTTGGTGCATCACATCAGCGAGATGGACAAGGTTCAACCCGGCGACGTGCTGGTGACCGACATGACCGACCCTAATTGGGAACCCGTGATGAAGCGTGCCAGCGCCATCGTCACCAACCGGGGCGGTCGCACCTGCCACGCTGCCATCATTGCGCGTGAGTTGGGCATTCCTGCCGTGGTGGGCTGCGGCAACGCCACAGAACAGCTGAAAGAGGGCACCTTGGTCACCGTCAGCTGTGCCGAAGGCGATACCGGTCACATTTACGATGGCTTGCTGGAAACTGAAATCAGTGAAATCCAGCGCGGCGTGTTGCCCGAGATCAAAACCAAAATCATGATGAACGTGGGCAATCCCCAGTTGGCCTTCGATTTTGCACAACTGCCCAACGCCGGTGTGGGCCTGGCGCGTCTGGAATTCATCATCAACAACAACATCGGCGTGCACCCCAAGGCGATCCTGGATTACCCGGCCATCGATGCCGACTTGAAGAAAGCTGTGGAATCGGTCGCCCGTGGCCATGCGTCACCCCGTGCGTTTTATGTCGACAAAGTGGCCGAAGGTGTGGCCAGCATCGCAGCGGCTTTTTGGCCTAAACCAGTGATCGTGCGTTTGTCGGATTTCAAGAGCAACGAATACCGCAAGCTCATTGGTGGCAGCCGCTACGAGCCGGAAGAAGAAAACCCGATGCTGGGTTTTCGTGGCGCTGCGCGTTACATCAGCGCAGATTTTGGCGAGGCCTTTGCCATGGAATGCGAAGCGATCAAACGCGTGCGTGGCGAGATGGGATTGACCAACGTCCAGATCATGGTGCCGTTTGTCCGCACCTTGGGACAAGCCGAAAAGGTCACCAAACTGCTGGCCACTCAAGGTTTGCGTCGTGGCGAACACGATCTCAAAGTCATCATGATGTGCGAAGTGCCCAGCAACGCCATCCTGGCTGAACAATTCCTTGAGTTTTTCGATGGATTTTCGATCGGCTCCAACGATCTGACGCAGCTCACTTTGGGCCTTGATCGTGATTCTGGCCTGGAATTGCTGGCAATGGACTTTGACGAACGCGACCCCGCTGTGACCGCCTTGATTGAGCAAGCGATCAAGGCCTGCCTGGCCAAAGGCAAGTACATCGGTATCTGCGGACAGGGCCCTAGCGATCACCCTGATTTCGCGCGCTGGTTGATGGACAAGGGTATCAGCTCCATCTCGCTCAACCCGGACACGGTGATCGAAACCTGGACCAATTTGGGTCGCTGATTCTTCAATCCGGGGCCTTGCGATGACTCAACCGATGGCAAACCGTCGAACTGCGGCTTACCACTGGCGGATTCACCGCAATGTGCTGATCTACATCGGCATCCTCGTCACTTTGATGGGGGCCATGGCTTCGGCTGAACGGTGGGGACTGTCACGCAATTTGATTGGCCCCATTTTTTTGTTCAGCACGGTGATGATCTATGCCTTGATTGGCATTTCCAGCAGGACAACGGACGAAGACGAGTATTACGTCGCGGGTAGGCGTATTCCGGCCATGTACAACGGCATGGCCACTGCCGCCGACTGGATGAGTGCAGCCTCTTTCATCAGCTTGGCGGGGGCACTTTATTTGCAGGGCTTCTCTGGCAGCGGGCAGCAGCCTGGTGGCTTGGCTTATGTGATGGGCTGGACCGGCGGCTTTTGCCTGGTCGCATTGTTGATTGCCCCGCATTTGCGGGCCATGAAGCTTTACACCTTGCCGGACTACTTTGACCGCCGTTATGGCGGTCGTTGGCCCCGCATCATCGCCGCATTGGCTTCGGTGTTGTGTTCATTCACCTATGTTGTGGCCCAGATTTATGGCATCGGGTTGATCGCATCCCGTTTGACGGGCGTTCAGTTCGAGATTGGCATCTTGCTCGGTTTGGGCGGGGTTTTGCTGTGTTCATTTTTGGGGGGCATGCGTGCCATCACTTGGACGCAGGTGGCGCAATACATCATGTTGCTGCTGGCCTTCATGATTCCTGTCTCCTGGCTTGCCTATAAGCAACTTGGAACACCGTTCGCTCCCTTGGTCTATGGCCAGCAGCTTGCGCACATTGCAGCCATCGAAAAAAAGCTGATCAACGATCCAGCCGAAATCGAGGTGCGTCAAGAGTTTGCACGCCGGGCCAAAATGTTTGAGGCGCGGCTTGAAAATGTCGAACGATCCATGGCCGAGTTGCGTCTGGAGCTGGAGGAAAAAATCCGCATGCTCAAGGCCCAATCGGCTGATTACGCTTCCATTGCACAAGCTCGGCGCGCACTTTTGGCGGTGCCTCGCGATGCTGCGACAGCGCGTGAACAATGGACCCGAGCCATGCACGACAATCGTGACCGGGCCCGACCTTTGGGGGGAATGCCTGCCCACGCTCAGGCATTTGCAGGTAACCCTCATGGCAGTGCGCAAGACATCAAGTTGTTCGATGAGTCGAGGCTGAATTTTCTGGCGCTGGTGTTTTGCCTCATGGTCGGAACAGCTGGCTTGCCTCACTTGCTGACGCGCTTTTACACATTGCCCTCGGTTGCCGAGACCCGCACTTCGGTGGCTTGGTCCTTGTTCTTCATTGGCTTGCTTTACCTGAGTGTTCCGGCTTTGGCTGTGCTGGTGAAGTTCGAGGTGCTGAATAACCTGGTGGGCAGCAGTTTTGCGGATTTGCCGAGCTGGATGGCGCAATGGGCCCGTCTTGATTCTGCGCTGCTGGAGTTTTCGGACGTCAACGGTGACGGGGTCTTGCAGTTGGGTGAGTTGAAGCTGGGAGCCGACATGATCATGCTGGCCACCCCTGAATTGGGCGGTATGCCTTTTGTGGTCTCAGGCTTGGTGGCTGCCGGGGGGTTGGCGGCCGCCTTGTCAACCGCCGATGGCTTGTTGTTGACCATCAGCAATGCCTTGGTGCATGACATTGGGCCAGGGCGTGAACGCAAACCCAAATCTGCGGAGGGGCGCGTTATTTTGTCTAAGTTTGCATTGTTGGCCGTTGCCATGCTGGCCGCTGTGGTGGCCGCTTTCAAGCCTGCGGAAATCCTTGCGTTGGTCTCCACGTCTTTTTCCTTGGCAGCTGCCGCATTTTTCCCCGGCATGGTTTTGGGCATGGTTTGGCAAAAAGTCCATCGTCCCGCCGTCGTCGCCGGCATGCTGGCGGGTTTGGGTCTGACCCTTTATTACATGGTGGTCAATGCCCCCGGCTTCAGACATTTTTGGGGATTGGACCCCAGTGCTGGGCTGTGGTTTGGCATTCAGCCCTTGTCGGCGGGTGTTTTTGGTGTGCCCGCAGGCCTGCTGGTGATGGTTTTGTTGACTTTGCTATTGCCAACCCGTTGGGTTGTGCCGCGCACGCAGCTTGTCGTGCCTGACAGCGGCTATCCCGGCCTCTGAATTAACGCTATAATCGCAGGCTTCGCCTTGCCGCACCCCGACAGACGCTGGGGGCGGCTTTTCCAACCTTTTGGGTTAACCGCAAGGAGTCTCAATGCGTCATTACGAAATCATTTTGCTGATCCATCCCGAT
>JAGNWH010000032.1:0-19663 GCA_017986055.1 Limnohabitans sp.
TGCCCATGCTCGAAAAGTTCGGCATCACCAGCTTCTTTGCACCCCCCACGGTGTGGATTGCGCTGCTGCGTTCGCCGTTGTTTGATGCGGACAAGCTCGCCAAACTGGCCAAGGGTTACTACGGCGCATCCATCATGCCGGTGGAGGTGCTCAAAGAGCTGGCCTCGCGCCTGCCCCAAGTGCGGTTGTGGAACCTCTACGGCCAGACCGAAATCGCGCCACTGGCCACTCTGCTTGGCCCGGATGACCAGCTGCGCAAACCGGGTTCGTGCGGCAAGGCGGTGCGCAACGTTGAAACGCGTGTGGTCAATGACGACATGCAGGACGTGGCCGTGGGTGAGGTCGGCGAGATCGTGCACCGCTCGCCGCACCTGATGCTGGCTTATTTTCACGACGATGAGCGCACCCAAGCCGCGTTTGAGGGCGGCTGGTTTCACAGTGGCGATTTGGGCACCATCGACGAAGAGGGCTACATCAGCGTGGTGGACCGCAAGAAAGACATGATCAAGTCAGGCGGTGAGAATGTGGCCAGCCGCGAAGTGGAAGAAATGATTTACCGCCTGCCGCAAGTGAGCGAAGTGGCGGTCATTGGCCTGCCCGACCCCCAATGGGTGGAGGCGGTGACGGCGGTGGTGGTGCTCAAAGTTGGGCAGCTGCTGGACGAGGACGCCGTGATCGCGCATTGCGCCCAGCACATGGCCAGTTTCAAGACACCCAAGCGCGTGGTCTTCACCGACACGCTGCCTAAAAACCCCAGCGGCAAACTGCTCAAGCGGGATTTGCGGCTGCGTTACGCATGAAGCCCTTGCAATCATCCCGGGCTTGACCCGGGGTGACATTTGCTTTGTTCCGTCATCCCTGACGCGATCTGGGCGCCATGGTTTTGCCGCAGCGATCAGGGAAATCCCCGACTAAATGTCCCATGCATAAGACTTGAATGTCCTATTGACAGGACAATGGGACTGTTTCACGATGGCGCTCATGGATGCCCATTTGCCCTTGCCCAAATACCACCAGATTTATCTGGTGCTGCGTGAGCAGTTGCGCGAAGGTCGGTTTGACGCCGGGCTGCCCGGTGAGCTGGCTTTGATGGGGCAGTTTGGCGTGGCGCGGGTCACGGTGCGTCGTGCTTTGTCGCAGCTGGCCGAGGAAGGGCTGATTCGGCGTGAACCCGGACGTGGCACGCGGCCAGTGACGGCGCGTGCACAAGAGGCACAGTCGCAGGCTTCGACCATGGCCACGGGTCAGCAGGCCCGTTTGACGGGTTTGCTCGAAAACCTGGTCACCATGGGCATGCGTACCCAGGTCAATGTGTTGTCGGTGGAGCGCATGCGTGCCCCGGTGGATGTCGCCGCTGCCCTGAATTTGCCCGGCACTGCTTGGGTGCAAAAAGCAGAACGCGTGCGCAGCACACCCGAAGGCCCTTTGTCGCACATCACCACTTGGGTGCCGGATGCGATTTCTGCTGGCTTTGGCAAACGTGAGTTGGCGCAAAAACCCATTCTTGTGTTGCTCGAAGAATCGGGCGTCAAGGTGGGTCGGGCCGAGCAAACCATTTCGGCCCGTCTGGCCGATGTGGGCATGGCCCGGCACTTGGATGTTTCCGTCGGATCGGCCTTGCTGGCGGTGCGGCGTTTGATTTACGACGAGGACGAGCGTCCCGTCCAATGGCTGCATGGCTTGTACCGCCCGGACCGGTACGAATACCAGATGCAGTTATCCCGCGTTGGCAGCATTGATGCCAAGGTGTGGGTAAGCCAAGAGCTGTCCGCCAACTTTCATTGATTTTTTTAAAGGATGTTCTCATGACCACACGTCGCCATTTCATGGGTCAGTCCGCTGTTGCGGCCTCGGCACTCGCGTTTCCTTTGGTCGGCGGGGCGCAGCCCAAGCCCATCAAAGTCGGTGTCTTGCACCCCGTCACAGGTGCTTTGGCTTATTCGGGCCAACAGTGCCGCATGGGCGCCTTGATGGCCATCGAAGACATCAACAAGGCGGGTGGTATCAAGTCCTTGGGGGGCGCCAAGATCGAGGCCATGTTGGGTGATGCCCAGTCCAGCCCACAAGCGGGTACAGCAGAAATCGAGAAGATGAACGAAGCCGGTGTGAGCGCCGTCGTGGGTGCATTCGCTTCCGCCATTTGTCTGGCCACCACGCAAGCCGCAGCCAAATACAACCTGCCCCATGTGGTCGATGTCGGTGTGGCCGACCAGATCGTCGAACGCGGCCTGAAAAACACCTTCCGCTTTGGTCCTGGCTACAAAAAGTGCGCCGAAGTGGCCGTGGCCAGCCTGCACGCCCTGAACACTGCCGCAGGCAAGCCCGCTCGCACCGTGATGATCGTGCATGAAGAATCGCTGTTTGGTACAGGCACAGCCAACTTGCTGGCCAAAGAGTTGCCCGGTTACGGCTACGAGGTGAAAGAAATCATCAAGCACGCCAACCCCACGCGTGACTTCAACAACATCGCGCTGCGCATCAAGCAGGTCAACCCCGACATCCTGATTCCAGCCAACTATTACAACGAATATGCATTGCTGGTGCGCACTTTGCAGCAGCAAAAGATCACACCCAAGGCCATTTATTCGGTGCTGGGTGGCGCAGCGTCGAGCTACAAGTTTGTCAAGGAGTTCCCGGAAGCGGCCAACGGCATCATCGACTGCAACCACTGGTTCAACCCCAAGGACAAGCGCTCGGCTGAACTCAAAAAGCGTGTGGAAGCGCAAGGCCAGTTCTTCAGCTACGAAGTGTTCATGACCTACACCGCCATGATGCTGCTGGCCGATGCGATCGAACGCGCCAAGTCGCCCGACCGCGCCGCCATCATCGACGCGCTGGCCTCGAGCAAGTTCCAAAATCACATCATGCCCTACGGTCCGACACAGTTCGTCAATGGTCAGAACATGGGCGCACAGCCGTTGATGACCCAAGTTCACAAAGGCGATATCAAGGTCATCGTGCCACGCGATTACCGTGAAATTGAGCCGATTTTCCCACTCAAGGCCTGATCTGCCCTGAGCAGAAAAAACACCGATGCTCGACTTGAACATCCTGTTCCCGTCTGTGCTGAACGGCATCACCACAGGTGCCGTTTATGCGCTGATTGCGCTGGGACTCACGCTGATTTATGGCGTACTGCACATCATCAATTTCGCGCATGGCGCGGCCTTGATGGTGGCGCTGTACGGCGTGTACATGCTCAAGGAAAAGCTCGGCATCGACCCCTACATGGCCTTGCCCATCATGGTGCCCGCCATGTTCGTGCTGGGCTATGCGCTGCAACGTGGTGTCATCAACCGCGCCAGCCATGGCAAGGATGAAAACATTCTGCTGGTCACGCTGGGCGTGTCCATCGTGCTGGAAAACCTGGCGCTTTTGTTTTTCAAGTCCGACACACGCAGCATCGAAACTGCGTACACCCTGACCACCGTCGAGATCGGCCCCGCATTCATTGCCTTGCCCAAGTTGGTCTCCTTTGCGGGGGCTTTGGTGGTGTCGGTCGTGATGCTGCTGATCGTGCAAAAAACCGATCTGGGTCGCGCCATACGTGCGGTGTCCAAAGAAAAGCAGGGTGCCCGATTGATGGGCATCGATGTGGACCATGTCTATGCCATGTGTTTTGGTTTGGGCTTGGCCAGTCTGGGCGCTGCGGCTTGCTTTTTGATGCCAGCCTATTACGTGAACCCGCAGGTGGGCAATGGCTTTGTGCTGGTGGCTTTCACCATTGTGGTGTTGGGCGGCATGGGCAGTTTTGCGGGGGCATTGCTGGGGGGCTTGCTGATTGGCGTAGTCGAGTCGCTGGGCGGCTTGATTTTGGGTGAATCGCTGGGACAGGTGGGTATTTTTGTGATCTTCATTGCGGTGCTGATGCTGCGCCCACAAGGTTTTTTTGGAGCGAAGGCATGAAAGACTTTCGCCGCATTGCCTTGTTTACGCTGGTCATCGGGGTGATTCCGTTTTTCACCCAGTCGGGTGTGATGCTCAACTTCGTCATGACCGCGCTGTACGCCTGTTTGCTCTCGCAAGCCTGGAATGTATTGGGCGGTTTTGGCGGACAGTTTTCGTTTGGCCATGCGCTGTTTTTTGGCACGGGCGCTTATGTGCAGGCCATTGCGCAAATGCAGTGGGGCCTGAGCCCTTGGGTGGCCTTGCCGCTGGCCATGGCCTTTGCAGCAGGTGTGGGCGCATTTGTGGGCGCGGCCTCATTTCGCTACGGCCTCAAGGGTTCGTATTTCGCGTTGGTCACGTTGGCCTTTGCCGAAGTGTTTCGCATTTTGGCCACTTCGGTGCCGTTTACCGGGGCGGGTGTGGGCCTGATGCTGCCGCTCAAGGAGTCGGCCGCCAACATGCAGTTCGCCAACCGGGCCGGGTTCATCTGGCTGATGCTGGGCTTGGTCACGCTGGCGCTGTGCATCACCGCTTGGCTGCGTCACTCGCGCTTTGGCGCTTATTTGCAAGCGGTGCGCGACAACGAAGACGCGGCCCGCGCCATTGGCGTCAACCCCTTCAGTGTCAAATTGATCGCAACGGTTTTGTCGGGTGGTCTGATGGGCGCAGGCGGCGCGTTTTATGTGCAGGTGTTTCAATACATCGACCCGGGCATTGCCTTTGGCTCGCACACTTCGGTCGAGGCACTGGTGGGCGCCATCGTGGGCGGCTTGGGCACTTTGTGGGGGCCGTTGCTAGGGGCCATCAGCCTGCACATTCTGGCTGACCTCACGCGCAATCTGTTCGGCCAGTTGCCCGGCATCAACATGGTCATTTATGGCGTTGTGCTGATCGTCATTGTGATGTTCTTGCCCCGTGGCATGGCCGGGTTGGGCACCATCACGCCGCTGCAGTGGCTGCGTGGCAGCAAGCGGTCTGACGGAGAAAAATCATGAACACGCTGCTGCAAATCGAGGGCGTGGGCAAGTCCTTTGGCGGCTTGAAGGCTGTGCAAAACGTGAGCCTGTCTGTGACCGAAGGCCGCTTGAGCGCCTTGATCGGCCCCAATGGCGCTGGCAAGACAACTTTGTTTGCACTCATGTCCGGCTTCCTGACGCCCGACACAGGCCGGGTGGTGTTTGCGGGGCAAGACATCACAGGCCAAGCGCCGCACCTGAACGCCCGCATGGGCCTGACGCGCACTTTTCAGATCGTGCAGCCTTTTGCAGCGCAAACCGTGCGCGAAAACATTGCTGTAGGGGCGCACCTGCATTTGCCGCGCCGCGCTCAAGCGCTCGGGTTTGCTGAGTCGGTGGCGCAGCAGGTGGGCCTGTCGCCTCAACTTGATAAATTGGCCAGCGACCTGACGGTGGCCGGGCGCAAGCGCCTCGAGCTGGCCCGTGCTTTGGCCACGCGCCCGCGCCTGTTGCTGCTGGACGAGGTGCTGGCCGGGTTGAACCCACAAGAGATTGCCGAGATGATTCCGGTGGTGCAGGGCATTGCCCAAAGCGGAGTGACCGTGTTGATGATCGAGCATGTCATGCAGGCCGTGATGACTTTGGCGCAAGAGGTCTGGGTGCTCGCCCAAGGCCAACTCATTGCCCAAGGCAGCCCCGCCGAAGTGACCAACAACAAAGCCGTGGTGGAGGCCTATCTGGGCCACGGCACGGCAGAGCGTTTGCAGAAAAATGCGGCTCGCGCAACGGCGGCTGCCCAGGAGGCGCAGACATGAATGCCCTCTTGAATGTGCAAGGCCTCAAATCAGGTTATGGCGTGGTCGAGGTCTTGCGCGGTGTGGATCTGAAGGTCATGCCCGGCGAGTTGGTGGCACTGTTGGGCAGCAACGGCGCGGGCAAGACCACCCTCAACCTCACGCTCAGCGGACTGGTGGCCACACGCGCAGGGCAGGTGCAGTTTGACGGCCAAGACATCACGGCCATGCACTACCAGAAGGTCGTCACGCATGGCCTGATTCAGGTGCCCGAAGGCCGCAAGGTTTTCCCCAATTTGAGCGTGCACGAAAACCTGGAGCTGGGGGCCTTTACACGGGGTCGTGAGCGCCGGGCGCAAAACCTGGACAAAGTGTATGAGACCTTTCCGCGCCTGAAAGAACGCGTGGCCCAGCTGGCGGGCACCCTGAGTGGCGGTGAGCAGCAGATGCTGGCCATTGGCCGCGGCCTGATGGCCGAACCGCGCTTGTTGATCCTGGACGAACCTTCGCTGGGTTTGTCGCCCTTGCTGGTGGAGGAGTTGTTTGCTCTGATTTCTCAGCTGCGCAGCAGCGGCTTGGCGATCTTGTTGGTCGAGCAAAACGTGGGTCAGTCGCTGGACATCGCCGACCGCGCTTATGTGATGGAAAACGGCCAAATCCGTTTCACCGGCACCCCGGCCGAGTTGTTGGCCAGTGACACATTGCGTCAAGCTTATCTGGGCATGTGATCGGCCTGTGATGCCCAAGACCTGAATGCACGCCTGTCCCATCTCGCATGGGTTGGATTGAATGATTGCAACGGAGAATTTTCCATGACACACACAAAAATGCCCATGCGAAGAGCCCTGGTTTTGAGCGCTGCGCTGGCCTGTTCGGGTGTGGTCGGTCTGGCACAGGCCCAGACGCAGCCGCCCATCAAAATTCTGGTGGGAGCCCCCGCAGGCGGCACCACCGACACCATGGCCCGTACGTTGGCGCAGGTGTTGGGCACGCAACTGGGCCGCACCGTGGTGGTGGAAAACAAGCCCGGTGCGGGCGGTAATCTGGCCGCTGATGCGGTGGCCAAGGCTGCGCCCGATGGCAACACGCTGCTCATGAGCTTCACCAGCCACGCCATCAACGCTTCGCTCTACCCCAGTTTGCCGTTTGACCCGGTGAAAGACTTCACACCGTTGACCATGGTGTCCACCTCGCCCTCGATGCTGGTGGCCCATCCCAAGGTGCCTGCCAACAACGTCAATGAATTGATCGCCTTGGCCAAATCCAAGCCCGGACAGCTGAACTTTGCCATTGGTGCATTGGGCTCGTCGCTGCACATGGCGGGCGATGCGTTCAAGATGAAGTCGGGCGCTTACATCGTCAATATTCCTTACCGGGGCACGGCCCCTGCTGTGCAAGACGTGCTGGCCGGTCAGGTCGAGTTGATGTTTGCCGCCATTGGCAACGTGCAATCGCACATCAAGGCCGGCAAGCTCAAGGCCTTGGGCGTGACCAGTGCCAAGCGACTGGCCGCTTTCCCGGACGTTCCCAGCATTGGCGAGAGCTTGCCAGGCTATGAATCGAGCGCTTGGTTCGGCCTGTTTGGCCCGGGGCGCATGAGCCCTGAGGTGAGCAAACGCCTGGCCGATGCAGCCCGTGCTGCGGTGCAGTCGCCAGAGGTCAAGCGCCGCATCGAGCATGAAGGCGCAACGCCCGTGGGCAACAGCCCCGAAGAGTTCGCCCGCTTTGTGGACAGCGAGATCGTGCGCTGGCGGGCCGTGGTGCAGTACGCCGGAGCCAAGCCCGAATGAGCGCGAACATGTCCCAACCGCAAACCCTGGCCCAAAAACTCATTGCACGCGCCGCAGGGCGCAGCCATGTGGCGGTGGGGGAGGTGGTCACCTGCAATGTCGACCTGGCCATGTTCCACGATTCGTCTGGGCCGCGCCGCTTGAAGCCCATGCTCGACGAGCTGGGTGCGCAGATTTGGGACACCCAAAAGGTGGTGCTGGTGCTAGACCACTATGTGCCCGCACAAGACGCCGACGCGCAGCAAATCGTGCAGATCGCGCGTGACACAGCCAAACAATGGAAGCTGCCGCACGTCATTGACAGTGAGGGCATTTGCCATGTGGTGCTGCCTGAGCGGGGGCATTTGAAGCCTGGCATGTTTTGCGTGGGCGGTGATTCGCATTCGCCCACGGGCGGCGCCTTTGGTTGCTACATGTTCGGCATTGGCGCGACTGAAATGCTGGGCGTGTGCGTTACGGGCCAGATTTGGGTTCAGGTGCCGCGCACCTTGCGCATGCACTGGTCTGGCCGCTTGCAGGCCGGCGTGTCGGCCAAGGACATGATGTTGCACATGATTGGCCGGTTTGGCATGAATGGGGGTCAATACCAAGCCGTTGAGTTTGCCGGCACAGCCGTGCAAGCCTTGTCCATGGCCGAGCGCATGACCTTGTCCAATATGAGCGCCGAGATGGGTGCGCAAGCGGGCTTGATCGCGGCCGACGAGACCACCTTGAGCCATCTGCGCAGCATCGGTGTTGCCCCTGAAAAATTGGCCGGTGTCGAGCAATGGTTCACCGACGAAAACGCCGAGTGTGAGCAGCAAAACTTTGATGCCAGCGCCCTCAGCCCGCAGGTGGCCGCGCCGCACAGCCCGGCCAACACGCGGGATGTGGGCGACTTTGCCGATGTCGCCCCTCACATTGCCTACATCGGTGCCTGCACAGGGGCCAAGCTCGAAGACCTGAGGGCTGCCGCTTCGGTGCTCAAGGGTCAGCGGGTTGCTGCGGGGGTGCAACTCATGGTGGCCCCTGCCAGTGCCCGCGAACAAGCGCAGGCCACGCAAGAAGGGGTGATGCAAATTCTGCAAGACGCGGGAGCCACGGTGCTGCCCAACAGCTGCGGCGCATGCGCGGGCTATGGCGCGACTTTCCCCGAAGGGGCCACGGTGATTTCGACCACCGCCCGCAACTTCAAGGGCCGCATGGGCCCGGCCAGCGTGAACGTGTACCTGGCCTCGCCTTACACGGTGGCGGCCTCGGCTTTGCGCGGGCGCATCAGCGACGCACGGGATTTGCTGGCATGAACAAACGAACCTTTCAAAACGCCCGTGTGTGGCGCTTGGGTGCCGACGTGGACACCGATGCCCTGGCCCCCGGCGCCTACATGAAGCATGGCCTCGAAGTGATCGGCTGGCATTGTCTGGAAGCGGTGCGCACCGACTTTGCCTCTGGCGTGCACGAGGGCGATGTGATCGTGGCCGGTGCCAACTTTGGCATCGGCTCATCGCGTGAACAGGCGGCTGGTGTGCTGCGGCATCTGGGCCTGGCAGCGGTGATTGCACCGTCTTACAGCGGTCTGTATTTTCGCAACGCATTCAACCTCGGTTTGATGCTGCTGACCTGCCCGGAGGCCTTAAAAATCGAAGAGGGTGAGCGAGTGGCGTTGCAGTTTGAAGGCGACACGCCCTGTGTGGTGCGACCCAACGGTCAACGTCTGGCCTGTGCGCCGATTCCCGGATTTTTGATGGACATGGTCGACGCGGGTGGCTTGTTGCCCCTGCTCAAAAAAAGAAAGCAAGGATGAACCCGATGGCTTCAGTTTCACAAACCCCGGCCGCCATGGACCCGGTCACTTTGGCCGTACTGCGCGGTCGCTTGGAGCAAATCGCCGACGAGATGGATGCGACCTTGTACCGCAGCGCCTTCAACCCCATCATTGCCGAGGCACACGATGCCTGCCACGGCCTTTACGACGCACAAACGGGCGATACCCTGATTCAGGGCAAGTCGGGCTTGCCGGTGTTTGTGGGGGCGATGGCCTTTGCTGTGCGAGCGGCCATGCGCGTGGCCGCAGAGCGGGGCGGCATGCAGCCTGGTGATGTGTGGCTGTTCAATGATCCGTACGAGGGCGGCACCCATGCCAACGACTTCAAACTGGTGAAACCCTGCTTTCGCAATGGGCAGCTGTATTGCTTTTTGGCCTCGGCCGCGCACTGGCACGACGTGGGTGGCGCGGTGCCTGGCAACTACAACCCGGCGGCTACCGAATGCTGGCAAGAAGCGGTGCAAATTCCGCCGGTGCGCATTTTGCGGGCCGGTGTATTGGACGAGGATGTGTTGGCCATCTTGCGGGCCAATACGCGTCTGCCCGACAGCCTGTGGGGCGACCTGAATGGCCAGTTGGCTGCACTCGAGTTGGGCGCACGTCGGCTGGACGGCTTGCTCGACGAATACGGCGACGCCAAAGTGGCCCAGGCCCTGATAGAGCTGCGCAGCCGCGCTGTGCGCCTCATGCGCTCACACATCGGCAGCCTGCCCGATGGCTGTTACAGCTTTGAAGATGTGCTGGACAACGACGGCGTAAAAGACGAACTGCTGACGATTGCGCTGGACATGACGGTGGCTGGCGACCGACTGACGCTGGATTTTTCGCGCACCTCGGCGCAGTGCGCAGGGCCCGTGAACATCTCACGGGCCACGGCGGTGGCCGCTTGCTATGTGGCCTTGAAGCATGTCTTCCCCGATGTTCCGGCCAACGCGGGCGTGCTCGATGCGGTGGACTTTGTGATCCCCGATGGTCTGGTCATCAGCGCCTCGCGCCCGCGCCCTGTGGGTGGTTACACCGAAACCATTTTGCGCATGATCGACGTGATCTTCAGTGCCACGGCCCTGGCCGATCCTCAGCGTGCCGTGGCCCATGCCTACGGCACCATCAACGCCTTGTCGATCGCGGGCCACCGCACCGACGACAAGCGCAAGGGTCAGCGCTGGGTGATGTTCAGCTTTTTTGGTGGCGGCCATGGCGGCCACTCGGATGGCGATGGCTTGTCGCACGGCAACGCGCCCATCTCGACCGCCACGATCCCGCCCATGGAGATTCTGGAAGCGGCCTATCCGGTTCGCTTCACACAGTGGGCCTTGCGCCCTGGCTCGGGTGGTGACGGCCAGCACCGGGGCGGGCTGGGGGCGATTTACGAGATTGAATTGCTCGAAGACAGTGCCGAGGCCTTCATCTTCGGCGAGCGTGGCAAGTCAGCACCCAAGGGCATTCACGGTGGCCAGCCTGCGCTGCCCAACGTGTTCGAGTATTGCCAGAACGGCGAATGGAAGACACCACCGATGGTGTCCAAGATGCTCGGCATCCAATTGAAGAAGGGCGACCGCGTGCGCCTGCAAACCCCGGGCGGTGGTGGGTGGGGCGCCCCCGCAGACCGCTCGGAACAAGACCGTCAAAACGACACCGCATTGGGCTACACCAAGGAAAAAGCATGAGCGAGCAATCAGTGAGCCAGCCCCACTGGGTGGTCGGCGTGGACGTGGGCGGCACCTTCACCGACCTGTTCGTGCTGGATGAGAAAACCGGCCATGCCCGCATCGTCAAGGTGCCATCGACCCGGGGCGAAGAAGCCCGGGGTTTCATGAACGGCATCGCCAAGGTCACCGGCCATGTAGGCGCTGATGGTGCCCAAGACATCGCCACCATCGTGCATGGCACCACGGTGGGCACCAACGCCCTGCTGGAGCGCAAGATCGCCCGCACCGGCATCATCACCACACGTGGTTTTCGTGACGTGCTGGAGATGCGCCGCCGCGACCGTCCGCAAACTTGGGGCCTGCGCGGCAGCTATACCCCGGTGGTGCCCCGCGCTTGGCGTCTGGAGGTGGACGAGCGCGTGTTGGCCGATGGGCAGTTGCACACGGCGGTCGACCTGGACCAAGTCCGCGAACAGGCCCGCGCCCTGCTGGCCGAAGGCTGTGAGGCGGTGTGCGTTTTCTTTGTGCACGCCTATGCCAACCCCAGCAATGAGCAAGCCGCGGTAGCGGCGGTGCGCGAGATCTGGCCCAACAGTTACGTGACGGCGGCCAGCGAAGTGCTGCCCGAAATTCGCGAGTTCGAGCGCTGCTCCACCGCCACACTCAACGCCGCCTTGCAGCCCGTGGTGGGCAGCTATTTGCAGCGGCTGGACGGTGATCTGCGGGCCCAGGGCTTTGGCGGCGAACTGCTGATCGTGCAAAGCAATGGCGGCGTCATGTCGCGCCAGACCGCGTGCGATGTACCGGTGCGCACCGCACTGTCGGGGCCGGCGGCGGGCGTGATGGCCTGCGCTGAGATCGCCCGCGCTTCGGGTTTTCAGAATGTCATTACTGGCGACATCGGCGGCACCTCGTTTGATGTGTCGCTGGTGGCGGGCGGCGAGGCTGCACTGGCCGCGCAAACGTCCATCGAATTTGGCCTGGTTGTGCGTTCGCCCATGATCCAGATCGAGACCATCGGTGCCGGTGGCGGCTCGATTGCTTCGGTCGATGCGGGTGGCATGTTGCAGGTTGGCCCAGAGTCGGCTGGCAGCATTCCAGGCCCGGCCTGCTATGGGCGCGGCAACACCCGCCCGACCGTGACCGATGCCAATGTGCTGCTGGGCCGCATCGCGGCCGACCGGCCTTTGGGTGGCGGTTTGTTGCAGGCGTTGGACGCTGGCCTGTCTGAAAAAGCCATCGCGCAACACGTGGCCGAGCCTTTGAGCTTGACGGCGCTGGCTGCGGCCGAAGCGATTTTGACGGTGGCCAATGCCCGCATGGCGGGGGCCATTCGCGTGGTGTCGATCGAGCGCGGGCACGATCCGCGCCAGTTTGCCTACATGCCTTTTGGTGGTGGTGGCGGTCTGCATGTGTGCGCCATGATGCGTGAGGTGGGTGTGACCACTGGCATCGTGCCGCGTTACCCGGGTGTTACTTCGGCGCTGGGCTGCGTGATGGCCGACATGCGCCACGACGCGGTGCAAACCCTGAACGTGGCGTTGGCTGATGTGGCTTGGTCAGGCTTGTTGCAACGCATAGACAGCCTGGCGGAAGCCTGCCAGGTCCGCCTGGATTCTGCCGGTGTTCACTTTGTGCGCGTGGACGAAGTCATCAGCTTTGACATGCTTTACATGGGCCAGACGCACACCCTGCAAGTGCCGGTGAAGCGTGAGCAGTTGAATGCAGCGGGTTTGCTGGCCGCGTTTGAAGCGGCTTATCAGCACGCCTTTGGCCGCGTGCTGCAAGGCCCGGTGATCCGAGTGATGAACCTGCGTTATGCCCGCATCGGGCGGCGTCCCAAGTTTGATCTGGCAGTGCTGGCCCCGCAAGGCGAGGGCCGCACGGCCCCTGTGGGTGAACAGCAGGTCTACCACCAAGGCCAATGGTGGACAGCGCAGCGCTACGAGCGACTGAGCTTGCCTGTGGGCGCCGTGGTGCAAGGCCCTGCCATTCTGGAGCAGCCCGACACCACGGTCTGGCTCGAACCAGGCTTTGAAGGCCGGGTCGACAAGCTGGGCAACCTCTTGGTGGAGCGCAGCGCATGAACTTGCAAAACGCCAAACTGGGCATGGTCATCGTCGACCTGCAAAACGATTTTTTGGCCCCCGATGGGGCTTATGCCCGGGGCAACACCCTGAGCGCTGAGGCGGTCAAGCTGCCCGAGCGCATGGCCCCTGTGGCCCGCGCCATCAAAGGCCGGGGCGAAGGGCGTGGCGGTTTGGTCACGGCCAGCCTGTTCACGCTTTGGCCCGATGCGCAGGGTGAGCCCATGATTTCGGCGCACCTCAAAGAGCGCCGCCCGTTTTTGCGCAAGGGCGATTTCGCGCCCGGCAGCCGGGGCCAGGCCAATGTGGACTTGCTCGCGCCGCTGGTCGATGTGTCGGTGTTCAAGGTGGCGTACTCGGCCTTTTTCAACACGCAGCTCGACTGGGTGCTCAAGAAATCGGGCATCGACACGCTGGTGGTCTGCGGCATCGTGACCAACGGCGGTGTGGCCAGCACGGTGCGCGATGCCCATGTGCGTGACTACCACGTCATTGTCTTGTCGGACGGCTGCGCGGCCTTCAGCGAAGCCGCGCACCAGGCTGCGCTGGCCGACATGGCCTCGGTGGCCGAGGTCATGGACAGCGCTGCCTTTTTGAAACAACTGGGCTGAAGCCATGAGCGCACCTTGGCCTCAAGTTTGTCCTGCTAACGCGTTGCAGACCGACGATCACACACCGGTGGTGATCGTGGGCGCAGGCGCTTGCGGCCTGACGGCGGCGCTGGCCTTGCACCGGCTGGGTGTGGCGTGCGTGGTGTTGGAGCGCGATGCGTTTGCGGCAGGCTCCACGGCGTTGTCGTCGGGCTTTGTGCCCGCGCCGGGCACGCTGGCGCAACAGGCGCAGGGCATCACCGACAGCGTGGCATTGTTTGCTGCCGACATCCAAGCCAAAGCCCACGGGCAGGCTGCGCCGCATCTGGTGCAGGCCTATGCCCAAAACATCGGTCCGGCCTTGGACGCCTTGGCTGTCCACCACAGTCTGCCCTGGCAGGTGTTGGACAACTTTTTGTACCCCGGCCACAGTGCTCACCGCATGCACGCCGTGCCCGAGAAAACCGGGGCTGGTTTGATGAGCCGCCTGCAAGCCGCGGCTGACGCAGCAGGCGTGCTGGTGCTCACGCAGGCGCAGGTGACCGAGCTGTGGGCCGACGACGCGCAGCGCCTTCACGGTGTGGGTTTTGTGCGCCCAGACGGGCAAACTGAGCGCATCCGCTGCGATGCGGTGCTGCTGGCTTGCAACGGATTTGGTGGGGCCACGACCATGGTCAAAAACCTGCTGCCCGAGATGTCCGAGGCCACTTATGCCGGCCATGTGGGCAACGATGGCAGTGCCATCGCTTGGGGTCAACAACTCGGCGCACGTCTGGCTGATCTGGGCGCGTATCAGGGCCACGGCTCATGGGCGGTGCCGCAAGGCGCTTTGATCTCGTGGGCGCTGATGATGGAAGGTGGCGTGCAGATCAACGCCAAAGGCGAACGCTTTCACGACGAAACCCAAGGCTATTCGGAAGCGGCAGTGCATGTGCTGGCGCAGCCGGGCGGCGTGGCCTGGAATGTGTTTGACGATGCGCTGCTGAGCTTTGCACAAGACTTTCCGGATTTTGTGGCTGCGCAAGGCGCGGGCGCGGTGCAACACGCCGCCGATACCGTGGCGCTGGCGCAGCTGATCGCTTGCCCGCATGAAGCCTTGCAAGCCACTTTGAATGCGGTGCAGTCTGGCACCGATCCGGTCACAGGGCGGCATTTCAAACGCGCACTCCAAACGCCGCTTCATGCGATCAAGGTCACCGGCGCCTTGTTCCATACCCAAGGCGGTCTGGACATTGACGAGCATGCCCGTGTGCTGCGCGAAGACGGCACGCCTTTGCCCAATTTGCTGGCCGCAGGCGGTGCAGCAAGAGGTGTGTCGGGCCAGGCGGTCTGGGGTTACTTGTCGGGCAATGGCTTGCTCAGCGCCATCGCGGGTGGGCACATTGCAGCACGGACAGCACAACTACTTTTGAAGGATTCGGCACCATGAGCCAGCCCCATCGCGCGACCCAAACCTTAGGCCAGCGGCTGCAACAAGCCGAAGCCTTGCTGGCCCCTGGCGTGTACGACGCACTCACCGCACTGGTGGCGCAGCAGGCCGGTTTTGAGGCCGTGTACTTGTCGGGCGCATCGATTGCCTACACGCGCTTAGGCCGCTCAGACATCGGCCTGACCACGGCCACCGAGGTGGCGCAGACCCTGGCCCACATCACCGACCGGGTGAGCATTCCGGTCATCGTGGACGCTGACACCGGCTTTGGCAACGCGCTCAACACGCAACGCACGGTGCGCGACTTCGAGCGGGCCGGGGCCGCCATGATCCAGATCGAAGACCAGACTTTTCCCAAACGCTGTGGCCACCTGGATGGCAAAGGCGTGGTGCCGGTGGCCGAGATGCAGGGCAAACTGCGCGCCGCACTCGACGCCCGGCAGGACAAAAATACCCTGATCCTGGCGCGCACCGATGCGGTGGCGGTCGAGGGGCTGGACGCCGCGCTGGAGCGGGCTGAGCGTTATTTGGAATGCGGTGTGGATGCGCTGTTCATTGAGGCCTTGCGTTCGGACGAGCAGATGAACCGGGCTTGCGCCCAGTTCGCCAAGCGCGTGCCCCTGCTGGCCAACATGGTCGAAGGCGGCAAGACGCCGGTGCAAAGCGCGGCCGAGTTGGGCGGGCGCGGGTTCAAGATCGTGATTTTTCCGGGCGGCACAGCGCGGGCGGTGCTGCACACGCTGCAAGGCTATTACGCCAGCTTGCACACGCACCAGACCACACGCCCATGGCAAGACCAGATGCTCGATTTTGACGGTCTGAACGCGGTCATAGAAACACCGCAACTGCTGGCGCTGGGACAAGGCTATGAAGGAGGCCTGCACGCATGACACCCACATGGACACTGCGCGGCCTGCAAGTGGGTGACATCGGCTGGGTCACGCATCGCCAAGGCATTTTGTACGCACAGGAATACGGATGGGATGGCACGTTCGAGGCCTTGGTGGCTGAAATTGCCGCGCAGTTTGTAAAGAATTTTGACGCCGCCTGCGAGAACGCCTGGATCGCTGAAATCGAGGGCCAGATCGTGGGCTCGGCGTTTCTGGTCAAGGTCTCTGACGAAGTGGCCAAGTTGCGTCTGCTGTATGTCGAACCCCAGGCACGCGGCTTGGGGCTGGGCCATGCCCTGACGAATGAATGCATCGGCTTTGCCCGGGCCAAGGGGTACCAGACCCTGACCCTTTGGACCAATGACCTTCTGGTCGCCGCCCGCCACATCTATCAGGCCGCTGGTTTTGTGCTGGTGGCCGAAGAAAGCCACCATTCTTTTGGCCACGATCTGGTGGGCCAGAACTGGGATCTGGCCTTGCAGCCCGCACCAACCATTGACCCACAACCGCTCAATTGAGCGCAGGAGAATCCCCCATGAGCATTCATCACACCTTGCCCCAACGCCCCTACCGGCGCATTGCCACCGAGGAGGCGTTTTCGCCACCCGAGATGCTGGACATCTACAGGCGCATCCTCGCCAAAGACGATGTGGATGTGGGTTTCAAGCACCTGATGGGTTTTTACATGAGCAGCCCCAGCGAAAGGGCCCAGCACATCATGCGTTGTCTGGTTGATCTGGATGAACTGCGTCTGGCGCACATGGATGCGGCGGGTGTCGATGTGCAGGTGATCGGCCTGACCTCGCCGGGGGTCCAGATCATGGACAAGGACACGGCGGTGGCTTTTGCACCAGAAGCCAACGACGTTTTGGCAGCAGCCACGCGACGCCACCCTGATCGCCTGGTGGGCATGATTGCCGTCGCGCCGCAAGACCCGGCCGCTGCAGCCAAAGAAATCCAGCGAGGCGTGAACCAGTTGGGCATGCATTCGGTGGTGATCAATTCCCACACGCAGGGGGAGTACCTGTCGGACACCAAGTTCTGGCCCATCTTTGAGGCGGCCGAGGCGATGGACACGCCCATCTATTTGCACCCCAACGCCATGCCCGCCAGCATGATCCAGCACTTCATTGAGGCCGGACTCGATGGTGCCATTTATGGTTTTGGTGTCGAGACGGGTTTGCACGCGTTGCGCCTGATCACCTCGGGTGTTTTTGACCGCTTCCCCAAGTTGCAAGTCATTTTGGGTCACATGGGCGAGGCCTTGCCGTTTTGGGCGTATCGCCTGGATTACATGCACGCGGCGACTGTGCGCTCGCAGCGTTACCCCAGCGTGCAGCCACTGAAACGCAAACCCAGCGACTACCTGCGCGAGAACTTTCACATCACCAACAGTGGCGTGGCGTGGGGCGCAGCACTCAAATTCACACAAGACTTCATGGGCCCCGACCGCGTGCTTTACGCCATGGACTACCCCTATCAATATGTGCCCGAAGAAGTGGCCATGCTGGAAAACCTGGACATGGCGCCGCAGGTGCGCAAGGCCTTCTTTCAGGACAACGCAGAGCGGCTGTTCAAGATTGCACCCGCCACATGAACGTTTGAAGCATCACTGTTAATCACCCCAAGGAGACAAAAATGAAAACCATGGATCGCCGACAACTGCTGGCACTCACTGCGGCTGTGTTCGCTTTTGCCAGCGCGGGTGTATTTGCACAAGGCACTTACCCCACCCAGACCCTCAAAATCATTGTGCCCTTCACGCCGGGAACTGGCATGGACACCATCGCCCGTGTGGTGGCGCCGCGCCTGAGTGAGCGTCTGGGGCAGTCTGTTGTGGTGCAAAACCAGCCGGGTGCCAGCGGCAATATCGGTGCCGAGGCGGTGGCCAAATCCGCGCCCGATGGTTACACCGTCTTGATGGGCGCCAACACCATGCTGATGGCGTCACAGATGTACAAAGGTGTGGCCTTTGACCCGGTCAAGGATTTCGCACCCGTGTCGATGGCCGCGTATGGCTCCTTGATGCTGGTGGCCAACCCCAAGACGGGCATCAAGTCATTGCCCGAGCTGGTCAAGCAGGCCCAGGCTCGGCCAGGATCCATCAGCTTTGGTTCGCCGGGTGTGGGCACCCCGCACCACATGGCCATGGAGCTGTTCAAGCTGGAGTCCAACACCTTCATGCTGCATGTGCCGTACCGCGGTTCGGCTGGATACACACAAGACTTGTTGGGCGGTGAGCTCAATGTGGGATTTTTGCCTGTGCACATTGCGCAAGGTTTTGTGAAAAACGGACGGCTGAATGCCTTGGCAGTGGGCAGCCCGAAGCGGCATCCAGTGGCCCCCGATGTGCCGACGTTCGACGAAGTGGGCGTCAAGCGCGTGGATGTGGACCTCTGGTACGCGTTCTTTGTGCCTGCCAAGACACCGGCTGCCGTGGTCACGCGTTTGAACACCGAGATGGCGGCCATCTTGCGCCAAAACGATGTGAAGGATATTTTGGGCAAGGCAGGCATGGACGCTGTGCCATCCAGCCCGGCAGAGCTGTCGGCCATTGTGGCCAAAGACCACCCGCGCTGGGGCGCGGTGATTCGCACCAAACAAATTTCAGCCGACTGATTGAGCCAACAGAAAGGACAGCATGAACATGCGAACAGCCGATATTGCCATTGTGGGTGGCGGCGTAGGTGGGCTGGCCCTGGCCCTGCATTTGCACCAAAGAGGGGTGGCTTGCGAGGTCTTTGAGGCGGTGGCCGAGGTGCGCGAGCTGGGGGTGGGCATCACACTGTTGCCGCACGCCATGCGCGAATTGGCTGCGCTCGGGCTACAAGCCGCCATTGAAGCGGCAGGCATTGAAAACTACGACAGTGCATTTTTCAATCGCCATGGTCAATTCATCTACAGCGAGTTGCGCGGGCGTCATGCGGGCTATCCGGTTCCCGAAATCGGCATTCATCGGGGCAAGTTACACAAGATCTTGTTCGACGCAGCGGTGCAGCGACTGGGGGCCGATCGCATCCACACCGGCCATCGCTTTGCAGGGGTGACACACAGCGAAGAGGCCGTGACGATTGCCTTCAATGACCCCCACGGGCAGGCGCTGCCGCCGGTTCGCAGTCGCGTGCTGGTCGCAGCCGATGGGGTCAATTCGGCGGTGCGCCGGATTTTTTACCCCGATGAAAAAATGGTGTTCACGGGCATCAATACCTGGCGCGGCGTGACGCGTTTTGCCCCGATCCTGACGGGCAAGACCTACATGCGCATTGGCTCGATCGAGACGGGCAAGATGGTCATCTACCCGATCGTCGACCAGGTCGATGGACAAGGTCACCAGTTGGTCAACTGGATGGCCGAGATCCGCATGGAGGGCCTGACGCAAAACGACTGGAACCGGCAAGGCCGTGTGGAAGACGTGTTGCCCTTGTTCAAGGACTGGAATTTTGACTGGCTGAATGTGCCGGAGTTGATCGCCAATGCCGAGTCGATCCTGGAGTACCCCATGGTGGACAAAGATCCGATTCCGCAATGGACCTTTGGGCGTGTGACCTTGCTGGGCGATGCCGCCCATCCGATGTATCCCCGGGGGTCCAATGGTTCGGCCCAAGCCTTGGTCGATGCCCGTACGCTGGCCGATGAGTTGGCCGCTACCCCGTCCGGCGATGACCTGGCGCATGCCTTGTACCGTTACGAGGCCGTGCGCTTGCCCTTGACGTCCAAGGTGGTCCTGACCAACCGCAGCACACCGCCCGACTTCATCAACATCAAGGTCGATGAGCTCACACAAGG
>JAGNWH010000124.1:0-5624 GCA_017986055.1 Limnohabitans sp.
CCACAGCACCCAGCGCCAAAACCGCCACGCTCAAAGTGAGCAAGCCCGCAGCCGCTACACCTTGTGCTTGCAGGGCCAGATCGGCATCGCCCAGCCACTGCCAAGCCAGCACCGCCAAAGTGGGCGGCGATGCCGGGCCGATGATGAGTGCCATGTCGACCACCGTCAGGCCATAGGCCAACACCGCGAGCAAGGGCCAGCGCAAGCGCGGCGCCAACTGGGGCCAGACCACTTGGGCAAAGGCTTGCATGGGCGTGTGGCCCAAGGTTTGAGCCACCGCGTATTCGGCCTGCCAACGGCGGCGCAGGTCTTCGCGCTGCATTTGTGTGGCAGCCACCCACAGCAAAAACGGCAGTTCTTTGAGCCACAGTGCCAAGATCAAACCCAAGCCCCACGGGTCTTGCGTGGTGGGCCAAGGTGGTGGCGCTTCAAAACCCGTGAGACCCGGCGAGACCCATCTCAAAGCCCAACCGCTGGGCGAGAGCCAGAGCACCAGGCCAATGGCCATGGCCGCGTGCGGCGTGGCCAGCAAAGCGGGCACATGGGGCAACCACTTGGCCAATTTTTGGCGGATGAAACCATGGGCCAGCAAACGTGCCACCGACCACCACACCAGCCATGTCGAAGCCAAGCCAGTCCAGAGCGTCATGCCCCAAGCACGCCAGGTTTGGGGGTCGGCCCACAGGGCTTGCCAGGCAGAAACATCGGCCATTTGCACCAGTGCGGCCCACAAAGCCCAGCCCATGGGCACGGCGGCGACCAGCGCCAGCAGCGCAGGCCACAGAAAGTTCACGGCCTGTCGGTCGGTGGCTGGCGCCCCGACTTGCAAAGACACAGGGCAGGCATCTCACACGCCGTAGCGGCGAACCCACTCTTTTTCGAGCGCATCGACCCACGATGCATGCGGCTCCGGCAAGGCGGGCGACGACTGCACCAATTGCCCGGCACGCGGGGCCGACTGAAACAAGGCCCGCTCGTGCGCGGGCAAACGCGCCACATCGAGCACCGTGGGGTCGCCCCACACGTCGATGTCGGCTTTGCGTGCTTGTGCGGCAGGTGACAGCAAAAAGTTGGCCACCACCTGCGCAGCGGCTTTGCTGGGCGCGTTGTAGGGGATGGCGACAAAGTGGGTGTTGCCGATCGTGCCCTTGGCAAACTGCCAGCTGTACACCGTGGCGGGCAGGCGCTTGGCCGCGATCTCGTTGGCCGCTTCGTTGGGGTTGAAGGTGAGGGCCAGCAACAACTCACCGTCGGCCATCATCTGGCGCACCGCCGCCGAATTTTGCGGGAACTGCTTGCCCCCACGCCACAAGTGCGGGTGCAGCGCATCCAAAAATCGCCACAGCGGTGCCGCTTGCAGCTGCAAGGCCTCGGGTGTCACCGGCTGGGCCAGCGCTTTCACATCGGGGGCATGCTCCAGCAAGGCCTGCTTCATGAAGGTCGTGCCATGGAACTCGGGCGGGCGGGGGTAGGTGATGCGCCCCGGCTGCGTGCGGGCCAGCGCCAACAACTCGGCCATGCTTTGCGGTGGCTTGGGCAAGCGCTGGCGGTCAGCCAAGAAGGTGAGCTGGGCCATGCCCCAAGGCGATTCAAGGCCCTCGGTGGGCACCGAAAAATCCACCAAGGTGGTGGGCTTGCCCACCGTGTCCACCCACTGAAAGTGGGGCAGCGTCTTGGCAAACGGTGCCGACAACAAACCCTCGCGCTTCATGGCGGCAAAGTTTTCGCCGTTGATCCAAATCAGGTCGACCGTGCCCTCGCTGTCCTTGCGGCCCGCCTGCTTTTCGGTGCGCACACGCTTGACCACATCGGCCGCGTCACTGATCTTGACGTGCTGCAACTTGACACCAAAGTCACGCTGCAACTCGCCTGCCGCCCATTGCAAATAGGCGTTGATGCGCTCGCTGCCCGCCCAGGCATTGAAGTAAACGGTTTGGCCCCGCGCGGTGCGCAAAGTGTCGGCCCAGGTCGCGGGAATGGGTGTGGCGGCCTGCACAGGGCACACCGCTGTGGCAGCGAACAAACCCAAAGCGCGGCGGCGCGTGATTGAAATCAAGGATGTCATTAAAAATCCGATCGAATACTCACCTGGGCCAACAAAACTCAGACCTCGCGGGCCAAGGGCAAATTGAGCAACAGGTTTTGTGGTTTGAGCTTGAGCAGGCCTTGCGCATTCATGGCCAGCCCCAAATAAACCGGCTTGCCCTGCACATCGGCACGCATGTCTTGCGGGTTTTCAAAGCGCAGCTTGAAGAGGCTGATGAGTTGCTGCTGGCGTTGGGTGTCCAGTTCGTGGCCCTGATACAGGTCGTTGAGCAAGGCCGTGGCCGTGACGTCCAGGCCCACATGCCAGCGCCAGGCCGGATCGTCCACTTTTTGAACCGGCTCGATCTGCACCGACACGCCCAGAAAGTGCTGCACCCAGCGGGCCAGCACCACCGACAAGGCTTTCAGGCCCGATCGCGCATTGACCATATTCAAAATCAAACCGTGCGGCAGTTCGTTTTGAATTTCGTGCGTCATGTCGAGTAAAAAAGCAAAGCGGCCCAGGCCTTCGCGCTGCGCAAAGTAGCGCTCGGCGTTGTCCTTGTGCAGCACTTTCACATCGACCGCCTTGAGCGGCGCACCCCCTTCGATCAGCAACCGGCCCATCTCGCCCAAGCCACCCGTGGCTTGCAAACTGTCCAGCGTGTCGCTGTCACCTGACAGCACGCGGCCACCCTCGACGGTGATGCGCTGACGGCGAAACAGCAACTCGGCGGCACGCCAAACCCAGGCGTCTTGTTCATCGCGCAGCACATGGCACACGATGGCCTGCACCACCAGATCAATGAACAGCGGAGGCCATGGGTTATGGCCGCTTCGCATCCAGCCGATGTAGGCCGACTCGAGCGAACCCGCCGTTTGCACATCGTCACGAAAGCTTAAAAATAGCGCGTAGTTGGCCCGTGCATCCGCGTCTTTGACTGCTTTCAAATCACCAGGCGCGACTTGCAGCAAAGGCGCGTCCAACAAGGCCTGATGCAAACGCTTTTCGGCTTTGCACGATTCGGGCACCAGCGCCAACTCGGGGCGTTGCAACCACAGACGCCAGTAATCGGGTGTGGGGCTCAGCCAGCCGCGTTCGTTGCAGGTCAGGTGTTGGTGGCCGCACGCGGTCCAGAAGTTGTGCATGGTGTTTACAGGTTGGGGGCCAGCAAGCGCTGCAAGGCTTTGACCTCAACGCCGCTGCGTTGCGCCAAGTCTTGTACCTGGTCGTCGCCCACTTTGCCCACGTTGAAGTACTGCGCCTCTGGGTGCGCGATGTAAAAACCACTCACGCTGGCCGCAGGGGTCATGGCCAGACTTTCGGTCAGGCCCATGCCAATGTCTTCGCATTGCAACAAATCAAACATGGCTTTTTTGGCGCTGTGGTCGGGGCAAGCCGGGTAGCCGGGTGCGGGGCGGATACCTTGGTACTTTTCAGCAATCAGATCTTCGTGGCTCAAGCCTTCTGACGCGGCGTAGCCCCACAGGTCGGTGCGCACTTTCTTGTGCAGGCATTCGGCCAGCGCTTCGGCCAGGCGGTCTGCCAGCGACTTGAGCATGATGGCGCTGTAGTCGTCGTGCGCGGCCTCAAAAGCCTCGGCGCGTTTGTCGGCACCAATGCCTGCGGTGACGGCGAACACGCCGACGTAATCCTGGGCTGTACCTTGCGGCGCGACGAAGTCGGCCAGGCAGCGGCTGGGGCGCATCACGCCATCGATCTTGTGTTTTTCGGTTTGCTGACGCAGGCCGCGCCAGGTCATGGCGACTTGGCTGCGCGATTCGTCGGCATACAGCGCGATGTCGTCGTCATTCACTGTGTTGGCGGGGTACAAGCCCAGCACCGCGTTGGCCGTCACCCAACGGCCTTCGATGATTTTTTGCAGCATGGCCTTGCCGTCGGCCAGCACCTTGCGGGCTTGTTCACCCACGATCTCGTCATCCAGGATGGCGGGATAAGGCCCGGCCAAATCCCAGGTCTGAAAGAACGGGCCCCAGTCGATGTACTGTGCGATTTCGGCCAAGTCGTAGTTCTTGAACACGCGGCGACCAATGAACTTGGGCGCGGCAGGCACGCCTTGGGTCCAGTCGATTGGCGTTTTGTTGGCGCGGGCCTGCGCCAGCGTCCACATTGGGGTTTGTTTTTTGTTGGCGTGCTGCTCTCGCACCTTGGCGTAGTCGGCGTTCAGTTCGCTGATGTATTTGGCCGCCTGATCTGACAGCAAACCCTGCGCTACGCTCACGCTGCGCGAAGCGTCGGGCACATAGACCACCGGGCCGCTGTAGTTGGGCGCGATTTTCACGGCGGTGTGCACACGGCTGCAGGTGGCACCGCCAATCAACAGCGGCATTTGGCGCTCACGGAAGTACGGGTCTTTTTCCATCTCGGCCGCCACGTACTGCATCTCTTCGAGGCTGGGTGTGATCAGGCCCGACAGGCCGATGATGTCGGCGTTTTCTTCTTTGGCTTTGGCCAAAATTTCGTGGCAAGGCACCATCACGCCCATGTTGACCACTTCGTAGTTGTTGCACTGCAAGACCACGGTGACGATGTTTTTGCCAATGTCGTGCACATCGCCCTTGACGGTGGCGATCACCATCTTGCCCTTGGCCTTCACGTCTTGGCCTGCAGCCTCTTGGGCGAGTTTTTCGGCCTCGATGTAGGGCAACAAATGCGCCACGGCCTGCTTCATCACGCGGGCGCTCTTGACCACTTGCGGCAAGAACATCTTGCCCTGGCCAAACAGGTCACCGACCACGTTCATGCCGTCCATCAGTGGGCCTTCAATCACATGCAAGGGGCGGCCACCTTGGGCCAACACGTCTTGGTAAGCGGCTTCGGTGTCTTCGTTGATGAAGTCGGTGATGCCGTGCACCAGCGCGTGACTCAAGCGCTGCGCGACGCTCACGGGCGCATCGGGCGTGCCGCGCCAAGCCAACTTGGTGCTCTCGTCTTTGGCCGCACCTTTGGCGCTGTCGGCAATTTCGACCAAGCGCTCGCCCGCATCAGGGCGGCGGTTCAGCACCACATCTTCCACGCGCTCACGCAGCACAGGCTCCAGGTCGTCGTACACCCCGACCATGCCCGCATTGACGATGCCCATGTCCATGCCCGCCTGAATGGCGTGGTACAAAAACACGGTGTGAATGGCCTCGCGCACCGGGTCGTTGCCCCGGAAGCTGAACGAGACGTTGGACACGCCGCCCGACACCTTGGCGCCCGGCAGGTTTTGCTTGATCCAGCGCGTGGCGTTGATGAAGTCCACCGCGTAGTTGTTGTGCTCTTCGATGCCGGTGGCGATGGCAAAAATGTTGGGGTCAAAAATGATGTCTTCGGGTGGGAAACCCACCTCATCAACCAGTACCCGGTAAGCGCGTTCGCAAATCTCGACCTTGCGCTCGTAGGTGTCGGCCTGGCCTTTTTCATCGAAGGCCATGACCACAGCAGCCGCCCCATAGCGCTTGACCAGCTTGGCTTGGCGCTTGAATTCGCCCGCGCCCTCTTTCATGCTGATCGAGTTCACGATGCCCTTGCCCTGAATGCAGCGCAGACCGGCCTCGATCACCGACCATTTGCTCGAATCCACCATCACCGGCAC
>JAGNWH010000033.1:0-19242 GCA_017986055.1 Limnohabitans sp.
CTTTCATGATCGGGCCGACCAAGCCGTTCAGGGCCTTGGTGTTACCGGCCTTGAACTCTTCCACGTTCTTGGGGTTGGCGGCCAGCACGTCGTCGATGATCTTTTCCAGCTCGCCGGTGTCGTTCATCTGCTTGAGGCCTTTGGCTTCGATGATGGCGTCGACACGCGCTGCGTAAGCGGCGCCCTCCGCATCCGCACCTTCGGTCCACAACGCTTCAAACACCTGACGCGCTGCGTTGTTGCTGATGGTGTTGTCGCTGATGCGGCCAATCAATGCGGCCAGTTGGGCCGCGCTCACCGGGGCTTGTTCGATCGTCATTTCGCTGGCGTTCAGGCGGCGTGACACTTCGCCCATGATCCAGTTGCTGGCCAGTTTGGCTTGGCCACAGGCTTTGGCGGTGGCTTCAAAGTAGGCGGCAACCGCTTTGCTTTGGGTCAGTTGCGTGGCGTCGTATTCGGGCAGGGCGTAGTCGCGCACGAAGCGCTCGGCCATCACGCGAGGCAGCTCGGCCATCTGGCCTTTGACGCGCTCGACCCAGTCGCGGCCAATCACCAGCGGTGGCAGGTCGGGGTCAGGAAAGTAGCGGTAGTCGGCGGCGTCTTCCTTGGTGCGCATGGCGCGGGTCTCGCCGGTGTCGGGGTCGAACAGCACGGTGGCTTGCTGGATGGCGTGGCCGTCTTCGATTTGGTCGATCTGCCAGCGCACTTCGTAGTCAATGGCTTGCTGCATGAACTTGAAGCTGTTCAGGTTCTTGATCTCGCGGCGGGTGCCCAAAGGGCCACCGGGCTTGCGCACCGACACGTTGGCGTCGCAGCGGAAGCTGCCTTCTTGCATGTTGCCGTCACAAATGCCGACCCAGGTCACGATCTTGTGCAGCTCTTTGGCGTAGGCCACGGCCTCATCACTGCTCCGCATGTCAGGCTGGGTCACGATCTCCAGCAGGGGTGTGCCCGCGCGGTTCAGGTCGATGCCACTTTGACCAATGAAATCCTCGTGCAGCGATTTGCCCGCGTCTTCTTCCAGGTGGGCACGCTCCAGACGCACGGTTTTGCGCACCGTTTCTTTGCCTTCTTCGAGGAAGAACGACACCTCGCCGCCCTGCACCACCGGGATCTCGAACTGGCTGATCTGGTAGCCCTTGGGCAGGTCGGGGTAGAAGTAGTTTTTGCGCGCAAAAATGCTGCGCTCGGCGATGTGCGCGTTGACGGCCAGACCGAATTCGATGGCGCGCTCGACCGCGCCCATGTTCATCACGGGCAGTGTGCCGGGCAGGGCCATGTCCACCGCGCAGGCTTGTGTGTTGGGCTCGGCACCAAACGCCACCGAGGCGCGGCTGAAAATCTTGCTCTGGGTCGAGAGTTGGGTGTGCGTTTCAAAGCCGATGACGACTTCGTAGCCTTGAACTAATTTAGCGGTCATATCAAATGCCCTCCGGCTTGCGAAGGTGGAAATCGGTGGCTTGTTGCAGTCGGTGCGCAGCGTTCAGCAACTTGGCTTCTTGGAAGTAGTTGCCGATCAACTGCAGGCCCACAGGCATGTTGCCCGCACCAAAGCCTGCGGGCAGGCTCATGCCGGGCAAGCCTGCCAGCGATGCGGGCAAGGTGAAGATGTCGGCTAAATAGTCGGCCACTGGGTCGTTGGCGTTTTCGCCAAATTTCCAGGCCACGGATGGGGCCACGGGGCCCGCGATCACGTCACATTGCTTGAACGCGTTTTGGAAATCGTCGGCGATCATGCGGCGGATTTTTTGCGCTTGCAGGTAATAGGCGTCGTAATAGCCGTGGCTCAGCACATAAGCGCCCGTCATGATGCGGCGCTTGACTTCGCTGCCAAAGCCTTCGGCGCGGGTCTTTTTGTACATGTCGACCAAGTCCACATAGTCCTTGGCGCGGTGACCGAACTTCACACCGTCAAAGCGACTCAGGTTGGAGCTGGCTTCGGCCGGGGCAATGATGTAGTAAACCGGGATGGACAGCTCGGTGCGCGGCAGGCTGATGGGCACCAACTTGGCGCCCAGCTTTTCGTACTCGTGCAAAGCGCCGTCGACGGCGGCGCGCACATCGGCAGTCAGGCCTTCGCCAAAGAATTCCTTAGGCACGCCAATGCGCAGGCCTTCGATGGAGGCGTTCAATGAGGCGGTGAAGTCTTCGGCGGGCACGTCGAGCGAGGTCGAGTCGCGGTCCAGATCGGGGCCGCACATGGCGCTCAGCAACAAAGCGCAGTCTTCGGCGTTGCGGGCCATGGGGCCGCCCTGGTCCAGGCTAGAGGCGTAGGCGATCATGCCGTAACGGCTGGCGCGACCATAGGTGGGCTTGATGCCGGTGATGCCGCAAAAGCTGGCAGGCTGGCGGATCGAGCCGCCGGTGTCGGTGCCAGTCGCAGCGGGGGTCAGGCGTGCGGCCACGGCAGCGGCGCTGCCGCCCGAGGAGCCGCCGGGCACGCGGGCCGTGTCCCAGGGGTTGGTGACTTTGCCAAAGGCCGAGTTTTCGTTGGCCGAACCCATGGCGAATTCGTCGCAGTTGAGCTTGCCCAATGTGACCATGCCCGCGCCGCCGAATTCAGATGCGCCGAGCTTTTGCACCAGCGTCGCGTCAAAAGGCGAGCGGTAGCCGGTGAGTATTTTGGAGCCTGCGGTGGTGACAAAGTCACGCGTCACAAACACGTCTTTGTGCGCCACGGGTACGCCTTCGAGCAGGCCGCCCGTGCCTGCTGCCAGGCGGGTGTCGCTGGCTTGGGCTTGCGCCAAGGTCACTTCGCTGTCGATGTCGAGGAAGGCGTTATGCGGGTTGCCACCGGTTTGGGCCAAAAAGCGGGTCGCGACTTCGACGGCGCTCACTTGTTTGGATTTCAGGGCTTGGGCCAGTTCGGCCACGGTCATGTCGTGCAGGTTGGATGTCGTCATGGTGCGGCTCACTCGATCACCTTGGGCACCAGAAACAGGCCGCGCTCGACGGCGGGGGCACTGCGCTGGTTCAGGTCGCGTTGGTTGGGTTCACTGACCACGTCGGGTCGCAGGCGCAATGTGATGTCCTGAATGGCAGCCACGGGGTGGGCCATGGGCTCGATTCCGGTCGTGTCCACCGCCTGCATGGCCTCGACGATGCCAAAAAAGCCGTTGATCTGAGTCAGCATGCGCTCACTTTCGTCGGGCTGCAATTCCAGGCGGGCGAGGTTGGCGATGCGGGCAATATCCTGCGGGGTCAGGGACATGGTTTGAAACGAGTTGTAAATGACGGGTTTTCCGGCTGGAACGGCACATGAATGCGTCTGTTTTACCGGGGGATCGGGTATTATCCTGTGTTTGGCGCCGTTCACAGCAAAGCCTCTGAGCCAGCCCTAAAGACACACCAAATTTGACCGCCGCGCTACCCCAAACAGTCCCCTCTGCGGGCCTTGGGGCTGAGCGTCAAAGGACTCCCCAATGTTTTCCTCTTTCCGCCGTTATTTTTCCAGCGATCTGGCCATTGACCTGGGCACCGCCAACACCCTGATTTTTGTGCGTGACAAGGGCATCGTGCTCGACGAGCCTTCGGTCGTTGCCATCCGCCACGAAGGGGGACCCCAGGGCAAGAAAACCCTGCAAGCCGTGGGCCACGAAGCCAAGGCCATGCTGGGCAAGGTGCCCGGCAACATCGAAGCCATCCGCCCCATGAAAGACGGCGTGATCGCCGACTTCACCGTGACTGAGCAAATGCTCAAGCAGTTCATCCGCATGGTGCACCCCCGCAGCACCTTCCGCCCCAGCCCCCGCATCATCATTTGTGTGCCTTGCGGCTCTACCCAGGTCGAGCGTCGGGCGATTCGCGAATCGGCTTTGGGCGCAGGTGCCTCTGAGGTGTATTTGATCGAAGAACCCATGGCCGCAGCCATCGGCGCAGGTTTGCCGGTGTCGGCAGCTTCGGGCTCCATGGTGGTCGACATCGGTGGCGGCACCACCGAAGTGGGCGTGATCTCGCTGGGCGGCATGGTCTACAAAGGCAGCGTGCGCGTGGGTGGTGACAAGTTTGACGAAGCCATCATCAGCTACATCCGCCGCAACTACGGCATGCTGATTGGCGAGCCCACCGCCGAATCGATCAAGAAAAACATTGGCTCGGCCTTTCCTGGCAGTGAAGTCAAGGAGATGGAAGTCAAGGGCCGCAACCTGTCCGAAGGCGTGCCACGCAGCTTCACCATCAGCTCCAACGAAATCCTGGAAGCCCTGACCGACCCGCTCAACCAGATCGTGTCCGCCGTCAAAACCGCGCTGGAACACACGCCACCCGAATTGGGCGCTGACATTGCCGAGCGCGGCATGATGCTCACGGGCGGCGGCGCATTGCTGCGCGACCTGGACCGTCTGCTGGCCGAAGAAACCGGTTTGCCTGTTTTGGTGGCCGAAGACCCGCTGACCTGTGTGGCGCGGGGTTGCGGCATGGCGCTGGACCGCATGGACCAGTTGGGCAGCATTTTCACCAGCGAATAAGGCACGCTCGTTGGCTGTTTTCCGGCAGTCACAGATCAAGCCTTTTCAAACCTGAATCCGGCGCAACACCTCCATGGCTCTGGATACCCTTGAACGCAGTTCCCCGCCGATTTTTCGGCAGGGCCTGTCTGCCACATCCAAACTGGTGCTCTTGGCGCTGCTGTCGATTTTGTTGATGGCATCAGACCACCGTTTCCAGATCTCCCAGCCGCTGCGCGCGGGCATTGCCATTGTGCTGTCCCCTTTGCAATGGCTGTCGCTGCAGCCTGCGCGCGCGGTCAGAGGCATGGGTCAATACTTTCACAACCTGGAAGAGGCGCAAGATGCCGCACAAAACTTCCAGACGCGCACCATTGCGCAGGCCCAGCGTTTGCAGCAAGTTGAACAATTGAAACTTGAAAACACCCAATTGCGGGAGTTGCTGGATTTGCGCGCACAAATTGCAGGGCCAGCCAAGGCGGTTGAGGTGCTTTACGAAACGGCCGACCCTTACACCGATCGCATCGTGGTGGACCGAGGACAAGTCGGGGGCATCGTGCCAGGTTCTGCGGTCATTGACGCGGGCGGCGTGGTGGGGCAAGTCACACGCGTGTATGCCTTGGTCAGCGAAGTGACGCTGCTCACAGACCGGGCCCAAAGCATTCCTGTGGTGAATGCCCGAACGGGCAGCCGCCATGTCGCTGTTGGCGATCCGACCCTGTCTGCTGGGGCACTCGAGTTGAAATTTGTGCCGGCCAGCACGGATGTCAAACAAGGTGACTTGCTCACCACCAGCGGCATTGACGGTGTTTATCCGCCGGGCTTGCATGTGGGCACGGTCAGCCAGATTGACCGCCGCGTTGATTCGTCGTTTGCCCGGGTTCACGCGATTCCGGCGGCCAAGCCGAGGGGACGGCATTTGCTGGTGCTGATGCCAACGAAAGACTGGCCCACTGTACCCACGCCCCCACCTGAGCCCAAACGTGTGAGCAAAGGCCGGACAGCTGCGGCCTCATCAGCAGGAGTCAAACCATGATCATGCCCGCAGGGCGTCCCTTGCTGTTGCCCGCCAACCCCCGGTTCATTGCCATGACCGTGGTCGTGGGCCTGTTGCTGAACATGTTGCTCGGCTTGGTGGGGTGGCATTGGTTACCCGATGTGCTGGCCATCGTGGTGGTGTTCTGGAATGTTTATCAACCCAGGCGTGTGGGTGTGGTGCTGGCTTTTGTGCTGGGCTTGGCGCTGGATGTGCACGAGTCGGCCTTGCTGGGGCAAAACGCTTTGTCTTATGTGGTGCTGAGCGGCATGGCGCTGGCTGTGCAACGGCGGCTGTTGTGGTTTCCGTTGCGTGAGCAAGCCCTGCAGATCGTTCCGCTGTTTGTGATTGCTGCATTGCTGGAGTGGCTCACGCGCCTGATCGTGCACGATGCCTGGCCTCACTGGAGTCAACTCTTTGCGCCGTTGCTGCAGGCAGCCCTGTGGCCACTGATCGGGGCCTTGTTGCTGGCACCGCAGCGGCGTGCTTTTGACCCCGACAACATCCGGCCCCTTTGACCATGTCATTCTGGCTGCCTTCACTTGCCGAGTTGCGCGATAGCCAAGCCGAACTTCAGCGGTTTCGCGCTCGGGTGGCCGTGGTGCAGGTGCTGGTGCTGGTTTGCTTTCTTTTGTTGGGCGTCCGCTTGTCCTATTTGCAAATCGTGCGACACGAGGACTTGCTGGAACAGGCCGAAAACAACCGCACGGCGGTGATCCCGACGGTGCCCCCACGCGGCACCATTCTGGACCGCAATGGGGTTGTGCTGGCCAGCAATTACTCGGCCTATACCCTCGAAATCACGCCCTCCCAAGTGGCCGACCTCGAGGCCACGATCGACGCATTGGCCGAGGTGGTGGAAATCCAAGGCAAAGACCGCCGCAGGTTCAAGCGTTTGCGGGAAGATTCGCGCAGCTTTGATTCCTTGCCAATTCGCACCCGGCTGAATGACGAAGAGGTGGCGCGTTTCAGCGCACAGCGTTACCGGTTTCCGGGCGTTGAAATCAAGGCCCGCCTGTTCAGACAATACCCTTACGGTGAATTGGCCAGCCATGTGGTGGGCTACATCGGGCGCATCAATGCCAAGGAAAAAGAACGCATCGAAGAAGACGACGATGTCGGCAATTACCGGGGCACCGAATACATCGGCAAATTGGGTGTGGAGCAACGCTACGAGCGCGAGCTGCACGGCATCACAGGGGTGAACCGGGTTGAAACCTCGGCTGGCGGTCGAGCCACCCGAAGCCTGTCCAGCCACTTGGCCACGCCGGGGCAGAACGTGGTTTTGTCGATCGACATCCAGTTGCAAAAAATGGTGGAGGACCTGTTTGGTACCCGTCGCGGCGCTTTGGTGGCGCTGGACCCCAACACGGGCGAGGTGCTGGCGTTTGTCAGCAAGCCCACGTTTGACCCCAATTTGTTCGTCGATGGCATTGATGTCGATAACTGGAAAATCCTCAACGAGTCGATCGACAAGCCACTGCTCAACCGGGCTTTGCGGGGCACCTACCCGCCGGGCTCGACCTACAAGCCCTTCATGGCCATGGCCGCGTTGACCACTGGCAAACGCAGTGCCAGCACCATCATCAACGATGCCGGTTCGTGGAGCTATGGTGGCCACACCTTTCGCAGCCACGGCGACTCAGGGCTTGGGCCTGTGGACATGGTCCGCTCCATCGTGCTGTCGAGCAACGTCTATTACTACTCGCTGGCCAACGAGATGGGGGTGGACGCCATCCACGACTTCATGAAGCCGCTGGGTTTTGGTCAGATCACGGGCATTGACCTGCCTGGTGAGGTGCGCGGCATTTTGCCCAGCACCGAATGGAAGCGCAATTACTACAAAAAGCCCGAACAAAAGAAGTGGTACGGCGGTGAGACCATTTCGCTGGGTATTGGCCAGGGTTACAACACCTTCACCATGCTGCAACTGGCTTCGGCCACGGCCACACTGGCCAGTGGGGGTATGCAGTTCAAGCCCCATGTCGTCACGGCCACACAAGACGCGCTGACCCATGTGCCCACCCAAGTCAACTCACCTGAGCCGCTCAACCTGGGCTTCAAACCTGAGCACATGAGCGTGGTACGCAACGGCTTGGTGGGCGTGGTGACCTCAGGCACTTCTGCGCGCGTGTTTGCGGGTGCCGGGTATTCCAGTGCGGGTAAAACAGGGACAGCCCAAGCGGTGACCATTGGCCAAAAGGACAAGTACAACGCCGCTAATTTGTCCGAATACCAACGCGACCACGCCTTGTACATGGCGTATGCACCTGCAGAGGCCCCCAAGATCGCGGTGGCGGTGGTGGTCGAAAATGCCGGTTTCGGTGCGGCCTCTGCCGCCCCGATTGCCCGGCGTGTTTTTGACTATTGGTTGTTGGGGCAATACCCCAGCGAAGAAGACATGGCCGCGACCCAAAAAGGCCAGACGGCCAGCCCGATCGGCAAACCACGCACCAAGCAGGACGTGCCATTGGAAGCCCGCCGACTCAACTGAGCAGGGGCCTCAGTGTGGCCAGCTTTGCGCCAGAGACTTCAGGCCCCGGATCAGCATCTCCACCGAGATGGACACCAAAATCAGGCCCATCAAGCGCTCAAAGGCCGAGACCACGCGCAAACCGACCACCCGCTGCAAGCGCTCGGCCAGCAACAAAACCACCGCACAAACCAGCATGGTCACCGTCAGGGCGGCGACCCACTCCAGCCGACGCTCGGGCGCCTGGCTGACCAGCAGCAGCACAGTGGCCATGGCCGAAGGGCCCGCCAAGGCCGGAATGGCCAAGGGCACGATCAGTGGTTCGGCGGCAGGCACGGGCGAATCTTGCGGCGGGGGTGGAAAGATCATGCGCAACGCGATCAAAAACAGCACCACCGCACCGCCAATTTGCAAAGACACATCCGACAGGCTCATCGCCTTCAGGAACGATTGCCCGACAAACATGAAGGCCAGCAGCAGGCCAAAGGCGATCAGCACTTCGCGCACGATGACGCGGGCACGTCGTTCGGGCGGCACGGCCCGCAAGGTGTTCACAAAAATCGGGATGTTGCCTAGCGGGTCGGTGATCAGCAGCAGCAAGATGGTGGCCGAAGCAAATGTGTGTTCCATGCCCATCAGCTCGCGTAAACCGTGTTCAGACTGGCAAAGCCTTTCACTTCAATCGGGTTGCCGAAGGGGTCCATGAAGAACATGGTCCATTGCTCGCCCGGCTGACCTGCAAAACGCAGGTGCGGCGCGACCACAAAGGCCATGCCAGCGGCCTGCAGGCGTTCGGCCAGGCGTTGCCAATCGTCCTTTTGCAAGACCAAGCCAAAGTGCGGCATGGGCACCAAGTGATCGCCCACATGACCTGTCAAGCTGGTCTTGAACGGCTCACCCAGATGCAGGGAGATTTGGTGCGAGAAAAAGTCAAAGTCCACCCAGGTGTCGGTGGAGCGACCTTCCTGGCAACCGAGTGTGCCGCCATAAAAACGGCGGGCCTCGTCGAGGTCGGTGACGTGAAAAGCGAAGTGAAACAGGCTGTGCATGCCCGAAAGCATAGCAGCCAGTCACCACAGGGTCAGCAGGAAGAACCCGCAGCCTCAAGTCTCGGCAAGGCTGAATCCCAAGCGGTCAGGCCTGCGTCGGGTCGGCTGCCATCGCGTCAAATTTTTTGAAGTATTGCTTCGCCAATGAGACCAACTGGGCGTCCGACGGGTGATCTGTTGCGATGCTGTCGACGATGGCCGTGGCGGTGGTTTTTTGGTGCGCCATGCACCAGTCCCGGAATTCGTTGCGGGCGATGCCTGGCCCGGTTAAAAGCACTTCGTGTGTGCCTTTCAGGGCGTGGGCCACGTCGGTAAAAAAGGCAGCAATGTCGCCGGCTTTGCCTTGGTGTTTGTGGTGGCTGCGCGATTTGATGCGCTGGGCTTCGACATGCTCTCGGTCAAACATGACGACATGTGCTTCTTGGTGGTCCATCCAGACAACGGCGTGAAAAGTGCTCATGGTGCTCTTTGTGTAAAAAATTAACGGTGTTGTTCGGCCAACGACTGGCACTTGATGCAGCGCTTGGCGGTGGGGTAGGCCTGCAGCCGGGCGGGCGGAATGACGACGCCGCAGTCTGTGCACTGGCCGTAGGTGCCTGCTTGGATGCGTTTCAGGGCGGCTTCGATGTCGCCCAACTCGGCCGTTTCGTGTTCGTTCATGGCGAACTCGGTTTGCCGTTCAGTTTGGATCTGGGCGCGCGACTGGAAGCTGTTGTCAAAGTGGTCGGCGGCCATGTCTGCGCGCGACACAAGGCCGCCGCGCTCGTACGCCATGCGTTCCAGCAGTTGCGTGCGGGCCTGGATCAGCAGGGCCTGAAAGACATCTGGAGAGGAGGGTGGTGTGGTGCTCATGTGTTCATCATGAAACAGCCACATCGCGTTGACATTGATGCAGGTCAACCAACAGGGTGCAGCCGTGCGCTGACCCACAGGGCACTGGTCACATCTGCTTTGGGAGGCAAGGGCGTTGCCTCCCTTTGTGCTCAAACTTTGGCTTTGGCTCGGGAAAGCATCAACTCGGTGTTGGTTTTGCGATCGGCGTTGACCTGTTGCAGGCTGGGGCGCTCGCCCATGCGTTTGAGGTAGTCGCGCACCGGCAGGTCGGCCAGAAAGTCGCGCCCGTAAACGAGTTTGGTGGCAGCCGACACCAAGGGCAAATGCACCACCGCCGCGCAGTCGGCCAAGCTCAGTTTGTCGCCCAGCATGAAGGGGTTGAACTGGGCCAGTTGGGCCAATGCCGCCACGTTTTTCTCAAGTTGGGCACCTGTCTTTTCCTTGGCGCTGTCGCTGATCTGCCCGCCAAAGAATGCCTGTGGGTACAAGTTGCGGGCCACCAGCTCGAGGTGCAGCTCCAGAAAAGTCACCAGCTCGCGGACCTTTGCTGCGGCAAAAGGGTCTGCGGGCAGCAAGGGGTTTTGGGGGTATTGGTGCTCGATGTACTCCATGATCACGCCCGACTCGCACAGCGAACCTTGGGGGGTTTTGATGTAAGGCACTTTGCCCAGCGGGCTGCATGCCGAATCGGTCTGGCCTACCCAGGCCAGCTCTTCGGTGAAGGGCACACCTTTTTCGAGCAGGGCGAATTTGACTTTGTTGTAGTAATTGCTGGCTGCAAAGCCGCAGAGTGTGAGCATGGATGAATCTCCGTGAAGGGGTTTGCTAGCGTAGTGCGAGCGCAAGCAGACTTCGGTCGCGCAGATGACCTTGCTTATTGAAGTTTGCGGTAAAGCGTCTGACGGCTGATGCCCAATTGGCGTGCTGCTGCTGAAACATTGCCTCGGGCATTTTCAAGTGCTTGCTGGATGGCCTTGATCGACAGTTCGTGCAGATTTTGTGCTGGCCCATCGGGGGTCTGTTGCTGGGTCTGATTTTGAATGTCTCGAATCAAATCGTCCGGCAAGTGAATCCAGCTGATCTGTGATTCATGAGGGTCCATCAAGGCGACGGCAGTGCGCAAGACATGGCTGAGTTGGCGCAGGTTGCCAGGCCAGTTGAACGACGCCATGGCCGTCATCACGTCGGGCGTGATGCTCAATCCTGCATCGGGTGCCAAATCTTGCAGGATGCGTTGCGTCAATGTTGCAAAGTCATTGCGTTCACGCAGGGCAGGCAGCTGCACCTGCAGTCCGTTGATGCGGTAGTACAGGTCGCTGCGGAACTGGCCCTTTTCAACAGCTTCACGCAAATTTTGATGCGTAGCGCAAATCAGATTGAAATCGACCGCAACGGGTGTGCCACAACCGAGTGGTGTGACCATCCGCTCTTGCAGCACCCGCAGCAAGCGCGTTTGCAGCGCGATGGGCATGTCCCCAATCTCATCCAGAAACAAGGTGCCGCCATGGGCCTCGCGCAGACGACCCGGAGCGCCTTGCCGAGAAGCTCCGGTGAACGCGCCACCCACATAACCAAACAACTCTGACTCGATCAGGTGTTCAGGTAGGGCCGCGCAATTCACGGCGACGAATGCTTTGTCCTTGCGGGCAGAACATTGGTGCACCGCTTGCGCAAACAGTTCTTTGCCGACCCCCGACTCGCCAAAGACCAGCAAAGGAATGTCTTTGTCGATGACCCGGCGGGCCTTGTCTGCAGACTGACGCCACAAGGGGTCTCCGCTGTCCAAGCGGTTCAGTGCGTCGCGTGCGGGTGCCGCACTGATGGTGATCTTTTGTTGCACCTGACTTTGGCTGTGCAGTTGGGCATGGATCGCGATGCCCTGTCGTGTGTGCAACAGACTTGGGCGACCACCGCTGCGGTGCTGCAAACCGAGCAGTCGCTCGAAGTCTTCGTCGAACAAGTGAGGCCAGCTGGTCGCACCCATGTCGGTGTGCTGAATTCCCAGCAAGTCCAGTGCTTTGCGGTTGGCCCCGACCAGCCAGCCATCCTCCGAAAAAGCCAGCATGCCTTGTGCGACAGTGCCTATGCCTTCTGCCCGTGTGTGCAGTTGAACCATGATTTGCTGGCGGCAGGCAGACAGGACCAAGCTGTTTTCGATCATGCGTGCAGCGGTTGACACGAGACTCAAGGTGTGGGGGTGGCGGCTGCGGTGATCGCCAGAAATGTCGAGGATGCCCATGAGCTTGCCTTGTGCCGACAAAATGGGCGCAGCCGCGCAGGTCAGAAAGCCATTGCGGTCCAGATAGTGTTCTGCGCCATTGATTTCCACTTCGTGTGTTTCGGCCAAAGCCGTGCCGATGGCGTTGGTGCCACGTTGGTTTTCGGCCCAAGAGGCACCGCATCGCAGAGCCACCCGATCGGCCTTGTTCAAAAAATCCAGATCGCCCAGTGTGTGCATCAAGACGCCTTGTGCGTCGGCCAGGATCACCATGCTGTGGCTTTGGCGCACTTGCTCGAACAGGTACTCCATCACCGGCTCTGAATGGCTGATCAGGTCATGGTTGAGCGTGCGGGCGCGTTGCAGGCTGCTGCCCGCCAAGTTGTCGTGACAGTCCAAACGGCCGATGGGCGACAGCCCTGCCGTCAGACTGCGGTTCCATGACCTGGCCACCAGTGCGCCAATCGCCGATGTAGGCGCTATGCCTTGCTCGACCAGTTGAAGTCGGGCCTGCCTGAGCTGCGGGGTGGGCAAGATCGCGTGAGGGCGCATGGTTTGTCTCCGGTGGCGAGTGGTCTCGCTTGTATTTGATCAGTCTAGGGTCTGGAACGTGTGCTGCAAGCCTTGTCCCCAACAGATGGCGTCAAGTGTCTCAATTTGTGACATGTGTTGCTGACGGCGGGCGTACGGCGGACAGTTGTTGGCGCTGTTTCCTGTCGGGATAACCCTTGAGTTGCTGCGGCCGATGGCCTGAGCAGGCCAGGAACTTGGTGGATACCCTCGGTTTATGAGTTTTGGCACTCGTCTTGCAAAGAAGTGCAGCGTGTGCCGGGTGCTTGCCCTGCACCGATGGTTCCCCACAAATCTCAAACTGGAGACACACATGATCTACGCAGCCCCCGGCGCCGCAGGCGCCAAAGTCCAATACAAAGCCCGCTATGACAACTTCATCGGTGGCAAATTTGTGGCCCCGGTCAAAGGCCAGTACTTTGACGTGATCACCCCCATCAGCGGCAAGGTCTATACCCAAGCCGCCCGTTCAGATGCCGCCGACATCGAGCTGGCGCTGGACGCCGCCCACGCTGCGGCAGACGCTTGGGGCAAGACCGATGCCGCCACCCGCGCCAACTTGCTGTTGAAAATTGCCGACCGCATTGAAGCCAATCTGGAAGTGTTGGCTTACGCCGAAACCGTGGACAACGGCAAAGCGATTCGCGAAACGCTCAACGCCGACATTCCACTGACGGTGGACCACTTCCGTTACTTCGCTGGCTGCCTGCGTGCGCAAGAAGGCGCGTTGTCCAACATTGACGAAAACACCGTGGCCTACCACTTCCAGGAACCCTTGGGCGTGGTGGGTCAGATCATTCCTTGGAACTTCCCGATCCTGATGGCCGCCTGGAAACTGGCCCCCGCCATTGGCGCTGGCAACTGCGTGGTTTTGAAGCCCGCTGAATCCACCCCTATCAGCATCTTGATTCTTGCTGAGCTGATCGCCGACATCTTGCCCCCTGGCGTGCTCAACATCGTCAACGGCTTTGGTCGCGAAGCCGGCATGCCTTTGGCCACCAGCAAGCGCATCGCCAAGATCGCCTTCACGGGCTCGACCTCGACAGGCCGCGTGATCGCCCAAGCCGCTGCCAACAACCTGATCCCCGCCACGCTGGAACTCGGCGGCAAGTCGCCCAACATCTTCTTTGCCGACATCATGGACAAGGACGATGGTTTCCTCGACAAAGCCATCGAAGGCTTGGTGTTGTTTGCCTTCAACCAAGGCGAGGTGTGCACCTGCCCATCGCGTGCCCTGATCCAAGAAAGCATCTATGACAAGTTCATGGAACGTGTCTTGAAGCGTGTGGCCGCCATCAAGCACCAAAACCCACTCGACACCGACAGCATGATGGGTGCGCAAGCTTCCAAAGAGCAGCTGACCAAAATCTTGTCTTACCTGGATCTGGGCAAGCAAGAAGGCGCTGAAGTGTTGGCTGGTGGCAACCAAGCCCATTTGGGTGGCGACCTCGAAGGTGGCTACTACGTGCAGCCGACCTTGTTCAAGGGCCACAACAAAATGCGCATCTTCCAAGAAGAAATCTTCGGCCCCGTGTTGGCCGTGACCACCTTCAAAGACGAAGCCGAAGCCTTGGCCATCGCCAACGACACTTTGTATGGTTTGGGCGCTGGCGTGTGGAGCCGCAATGGCAACGTCGCCTACCGCATGGGCCGCGCCATCAAGGCCGGTCGTGTGTGGACCAACTGCTACCACGCCTACCCCGCACACGCGGCATTCGGCGGCTACAAAGAGTCCGGCATTGGCCGCGAAACCCACAAAGTCATGCTCGACCACTACCAGCAGACCAAGAACCTCTTGGTCAGCTACAGCGAGAGCAAGCTGGGCTTCTTCTGATCGATTGAATCGGTCATCCTCACAGGGGCGGCGCAATCCGCCCCTTTTTGTCTTTGCTTGTCAGGAGATGAACATGGTTGAACGTGTGGTGGCCACGCCCGAAGCGCTGGCCCTGATCGCCGAACTCCAAGCCCAATATGGCGAGTTGATGTTTCACCAGTCGGGGGGCTGCTGTGACAACAGCGCCGCCAACTGTTATCTGCCCACCGACCTGACGATTGGCCCTTATGACGTGCAACTGGGCCATGTGGGCGGCGTGCCGTTTTACATCAGCAAATCCCAGTACGAGTACTGGAAACACACCCAGCTCATCCTGGATGTGATCGAAGGCTCGGGCGGCACCTTTTCACTCGAAGGCAACACCGGCAAGGCGTTTCACAGCCGATCACGCCTGTTCACCGACGAAGAGTGGGCCGAAATCGAGCCTCAGGTCTTGCGCGATCTGGCCTGACGGCGTCGCCGTGCAAATGCGTCAGATGCATGGCGCATCCATGGCGGACGTGCCTTGTAAGCCTGACATCAAGTCAAGTGGCCACAATGTGCGCCATCATTTGGGGTCAAAAATGTTGGAGCGTCTTGTTTACCGTTCAAAAGCCACCCACAAATTGGGCAGCTTGCATTTGTTCAATTTGCTGGTGCAGTGCCGCAAACGCAACCTGAGCTTGGGCATTACGGGGCATTTGCTCTACACCGAGGAAATCTTTGTTCAGTGCATCGAAGGCCCTTCTGGCTCGCTCGATGCTTTGTGGAAAAGCCTCCAGCGCGATGAGCGGCACCACAACGTAGAACTGTTGGCGCGAGGCCCCATCACCGATCGGGAGTTTTCAGATTGGGCCATGGCCTTTTCCTCCTATGCGCACTTCGATAAATACGATATTCCGGGTTTCTTCCCGGTGGATGCTCAAGGAATGTCCCGTGCGGCTGATCGTTGCGCACAGTGGGCAACTGACCAATTTTCAGATGAAAAGCTGAAACAACCATCTGAATAGACAAGTCCATTGACCGTGTGTGCCCATAGGCCTCAGCCTTCGATGCCATAATTCCCAACATGTTTAGTTTGCAGTCCCTGCGCAACGCCCACCACCTCACCCGCTTCATGCTGGTCTGGTTTGCGTTGTTCATTGGGGTGGCAGCGGCCTCGCCGCTGGTTAACCCAGAGGGGGTGCAACTGGTGTGCACCACAGCGGGCAGCGTCAAGTTGGTTCAGGCCGCAGCCGACGGCCAAGATGGCACGGACAACACCCACGGCATGCATTGCCCTTTGTGCTTGCCGGTGGCTGCACCTCCAGTCGCAGCCACCCCAGTCGCGGTGCATGCCGGGCTGTCTTTCGCGCTTCAATCCACAGAGCAGGCCCGCTTGGCCGCGCTCATTGGGCTGCCTTGGCAGGCCCGGGCGCCCCCCGTCATTTTCTGAATACGGCCCAAGGCTGATCGCTTGACACGGCTTGCCCGTACAGGCCATCCGCATGTTGGCTTGCTGCGGTGCCTGAGACGGTGCTGCCAAACCTTTCCCCCTGTCTGTTTTATTCACTGGAGTTCGCCATGAAACGCGTTTTTGTCTCTGCTGCCGTCCTGTTGTCGGCCCTGTTCGCTCAATCCCATGTTCAAGCCCAAGTCACTGTCAAAGACGCCTGGGTGCGTGCCACCGTGGCCCAGCAAAAAGCCACAGGTGCTTTCATGCAACTGCAGTCGGCGCAAGACGCCAAACTGATCTCGGCCCAGTCACCTGTAGCGGGTGTGGTCGAGGTGCACGAGATGGCCATGGACGGCGGCGTCATGAAAATGCGTGCGGTGCCCAGCTTGGCATTGCCCGCTGGCAAAGCCGTTGACCTCAAGCCCGGTGGTTATCACGTCATGCTGATGGACCTCAAGGGTCAAGTCAAAGACGGTGACACCGTGCCCGTGACCCTGGTGGTCGAGGGCAAGGATGGCAAGCGCCAGAACATCGAAATCAAGGCCTCTGCCCGCACCGCTGCCGCGCCCGCCATGAAGCAGGGCGACGGCCACATGCACAAGCATTGATCTCTTGACTTTTTCCTGACCCCTCCATGACCTGGACTTCTGCCCAACTGCGCAGGCTCAGCCTGTGGCTGCTGTGCGCGATGCTGCTGGCGGCTTTGGCCCCCACGGTCTCGCGTGCGCGGGCCTGGAGCCAGGGCAGCGCGGTGCCTTGGATGGCGGTGTGCACCACCGAGGGCGCACAGCAGACGGCGCTCAATCAGCAAGGCGATACACCGCGCGATGAACGTTCTGTGCCGGGCGCCGCCATGCTCGACCATTGCGCCTTGTGCGTGCTGGCCAGCGACCGCATGGCACCGCCGCCCAACCCCTTGTCGTGGCAGGCATTGCCACAAGCGCCGCCCCTGTTGGCGCAGCTTCATCAACACATCCCTCAAGCCGTCCCGCACTGGACGGTCCACTCACGCGCTCCGCCTGCCCACGCCTGATGTCAGCCGTGGCAGGTCGGGCCCATGCCCGCCTGCTGTTTGCCAGGAGCCTGCTTTTCAGCGGGTGCTCTGGCCTATTCAGTCAGGAGCAGAGTGTGCAATTTTTAAACCAAATCCCTGTGGGTGAAGCCATCCATGTGAGCCGTGGCCAAAGCTTGTTGGCCGCTGGCGGTGTTGGTCCCGTATGGCGCGTGACCCAAGGTGTTTTCAAGCTGGAGCGCCAGGGCCAAGACGGCCAAATTCTGGTGCAACTGGCCCAAGCCGGTGACCTGATCGGCGTGGAGTCGCTGTGCGCCGAACCCTATGCCTTTACCGCGGTGGCCTTGGTGGCCGCGCAAGCGCTGCCCCATGCGGTCAGCCAAGACTTGGACCGCTACACCACCATGACGCAGGGCTTCATGCAGCAGCAACGCCAGACCTGCGACATGCACCGTTTGCGAACGGGTTCCATCGTGCAGCGCCTGGCCTATTTGTTGACCGTGTTGGGCAAGCAGGCCGATGGCCGTGTGTTGGCTGTGCAGCGCAAAGAACTGCCCACGCTCAAAGAGATGGCCCGCGTGGTCGACTCCACCTTCGAGACCGTGTGCCGCGAACTCAACACCTTGCTGCCCGAGCGCAAACAGCCGCGAACACGCACGGCCAGTGTCTGGGCCACAGGGCCAGCTTTTGCCATGGCACTCTGAAAGACAACGATGCAGATGATGATGTTCAAGATCTGGCAGAGCGCCAGAAAATCCGGCTTTGGCCTGGGCTTCATGTGGGGTGGTTTGTTCATGGGCTGGGTGGCACTGACGTTGTTGGGCGCGGGCACGGCCCAGGCTCACGACTTTCGCCATGGTGAGCTGGTGATTGACCACCCCTACGCCACGCCCAGCCTGGCTGGCACCACCACGGGCGCGGTCTATTTCAAAGCCATTCGCAACCAAGGCCAAACGCCCGACCGCTTGCTGTCGGCCCGCACCGCTGTGGCCACTCGGGTCGAAATCCACCAAATGCAAATGGACGGCAAGGTCATGCGCATGCGCCAGGTGCCAGCACTGGAGTTGCCCGCGCAAACCGAAGTGTCTTTGCGACACGGCGGCGCAGGCACGCACCACCTGATGCTGCTGGACATGGCCAAACCCCTCAAAGACGGTGAACGCTTCGATCTGGAGTTGGTCTTTGAAAAAGCGGGTGCCCGGCGTGTGAACGTCTGGGTGCAAACACCGCGTGCAGGTGCGCCTGCGCACGCCCATTGATTTTTGAACTGGAGAACACGATGAAAAATCTTTTCACCCTGGCGGCAGTGGCTTTGACCGTGAGCGCCTGCAGCACCCTGCCCAGCCCACCGACTTCCCAAGCCGTTGAGCTGAAGTTTGCCGCCCAAATCAACGGCCAGCCCTTTGCCTGCGGCCAGCGTTACGAAGGCGTGGGCAGCACGCGCTCGACCATCACGCCCAGCGACTTTCGCATGTATGTGAGCGAGGTCAAGCTGGTGCGCCAAGACGGCAGCACCGTGCCCGTGCAGCTCGCGCAAGACGGCTTGTGGCAACAGCAATCGGTGGCGCTGCTGGACTTTGAAAACGGCGCAGGCCCTTGCCGCAATGGCACAGAAGCCACCAACACCAGCGTGCGCGGCCAAGTGCCTGCAGGCGAGTACACCGGGGTGGAACTCACTGTGGGTGTTCCCTTTGCACAAAACCACCAAGACCCCACGGTCGCCCCCGCGCCACTCAACTCCACAGCCATGTTCTGGAACTGGCAAGGCGGCTACAAGTTCATCAAGTTCGATACCGCCAGCAGTGGCATCAGCACAGACAAACCCGCAGCAGCCAACGCCATGGGCCCGGTCACCCGTTACTCCGTGCACCTGGGCAGCACTGCATGCGCGGGCGAGAGCAAAACCCAAGCCCCCAGTGCTTGCCAAAACCCCAACCGCATGACGGTGCGCTTCGATGGCTTTGACCTGCGCAAAAACACCGTGGTGGCCGACATGGGCGCGGTGCTGGCACAGGCCAATGTGGACGTCAACGCCAAAGGCACATCGCCCGGCTGCATGAGCTTCCCCAAAGACGGCGACTGTCCACCTGTGATGCATGCGCTGGGCCTGGCCTATGACGGCGTGGCCGCTGCAGGCTCTCAACGCCTTTTGTCCAAGCGTTGATCTGCACCCCAGAGCTCGGCCATGAACCCTTTGCGCAAAACCCTGAGCACCTGTCTACTGGCCTTCGCTGGCTGGGCTGTGCTCACGGGCAGTTCCACAGACGTTTTTCATTGGGACTTGCCTGCCTGGGTGCCGCGCCCCGTGGTGCCCACAGACAACCCGATGAGTGCGGCCAAGGTCGAGCTGGGGCGGC
>JAGNWH010000034.1:0-18975 GCA_017986055.1 Limnohabitans sp.
GCGTCGAGCAGGCCTTTTACTTCACCAAGTCGCCCCAGACCTTGGTGGAAAGCGGCGTGGACTCTGTTGCGGTGGTCGACTACCCTCCCCGCACCAGCAACTACCACTTCGAAATGGAGCTGGTGCTGGCCATTGGCAAAGCGGGCTTTCGTGTGAGCGAAGCCAACGCGCATGAGCTGGTCTATGGCTACGCCGCAGGCCTGGACATGACGCGCCGCGACTTGCAATTGGTCGCGCGCGACAAGGGCCGCCCTTGGGACACGGGCAAGGACATCGAGCAAGGCTCGGTTTGCTCCGAGATCGTGCCCATGCCCGGCGTGGTGATCGAGCGCGGTGCCATTGCCCTCGAAGTCAACGGCGCCACCAAGCAGTCATCCGACGTGGACAAGCTGATCTGGAACATCCGTGAAATCATCGCCGACCTGTCCACCTACTACCACCTGCAGCCCGGCGACCTGATCTACACCGGCACACCCGAGGGTGTGGGCGCTGTGGTCACAGGCGACAAGATCACAGGCCGGGTCGAAGGTGTGGCCGAAGTGGCCCTGACCGTCGGCGCTGCAGAATAATAATCAGACCCACGCAGACGCCAAACCTTGGTGTCTGCACGCCCTTGAACAGGACCTCACCATGAAGCTTTACAACTTTTTCCGCAGCGGCACCTCGCACCGCTTGCGCATTGCGCTCAACCTCAAGGGCATCGCCACCGATTACGTGGCGGTGGACTTGCGCGTCGAAGAACACCTCAAAGACGCCTTCAAATCGGTCAACCCACAGCAGCTGGTGCCCGCGCTTGACACCGGCGAGCAGGTGCTGATCCAGTCGCCCGCCATCATCGAGTGGCTGGAAGAAAAATACCCCACGCCCGCCCTGCTACCAGCAGGGGCCGACGCACGCGCGCATGTCCGAGCGCTGGCCGCCATCGTGGGTTGCGACATCCACCCCATCAACAACCGCCGCATTCTGGAAACTCTGCGCAAGCAATTCGGTGCCAACGAAGACGCGATCAACGCCTGGTGCGGCACCTGGATCAGCGCCGGATTTGACGCCTACGAAGCGTTGATGGCGACAGACAGCCAACGTGGCCGTTTCAGCTTCGGTGACGCGCCCTCCATCGCAGATGTGTATCTGATTCCCCAAGTCGAAAGCGCTCGCCGCTTCAAAGTGGACATGGCCCGGTGGCCACTGATCAGTGCGGTCGACAAAGCGTGCGGCGAGCTGGATGCGTTCAAGCTCGCAGCGCCGATGGCGCAACCCGACGCCTGAGCTCATACAGCACACATGCCCGGCCTGCTTCAAAGGCAGGCAAAGGTCTCGGTATCGACTTCGCTGTTGGCCTGGGCGTTGTAGCGGTCGCCCGCCACGGTGCGCTCATTAATGAGAGCGTTCAGACGTGCCATCAAACCGGCATCGAGCTGCACCTGGACGGCGCCCAAATCGTCCAGCAAGTGATCAACTGAAGTGGTGCCTGGGATCGGGATGATGTCTTCGCCTTGGTGCAGCAACCAGGCCAGCGCGAGCTGCGAAGGGCTGCAGCCAACTTCTTGAGCCAGTGCGTTGTAGGCGGGCAAGAGCTTCAGGTTGGCCGCGTAATGGTCGGGCGCAAAACGCGGCATGCTGCGGCGGATGTCTTTGGCATCAAAACCCGCGACATCGAGCGGGCCGCACAAGAAGCCCCGCGCCACAGGGCTGAAGGCCACAAACGCCACACCCAGTTCACGGCAGGCTTGCAACACGGCGATCTCGGGGTTGCGCGTCCACAGCGAATACTCGGTCTGCACGGCGGCAATTGGGTGCACGGCGTGGGCTTTGCGCAGCGTGCCGGCAGACACTTCGGACAAACCAATGGTCTGGATCTTGCCCTGGCGCACCAAGTCGCTGAGTGCGCCAACGCTGTCTTCGATCGGCACTTTCTTGTCCCATCGGTGCAGGTAATACAGGTCGATCACATCGGTCTGCAAACGGCGCAGCGCGTCTTCGCAGGTCTTTTTGAGGGTCTCGGGACGGCCGTCAATCACGCGCACTTTGCTGCCGTCGCTTTGCTCAACCCCTTGCATGCCGCATTTGCTGGCCAGGGTGAATTTTCGGCGATGCGGTTTCATGACTTGACCCACCAGGGTTTCATTGGCCCCGAAGCCGTAGAGGGCTGCCGTGTCAAAAAAGTCCACCCCTTGGTCAAGGGCCGTGAGCAGCACCCGTTCGCCTTGTTTGGCCGAAACAGGCGCGCCATAGGCATGGCTTAAGTTCATGCAGCCCAGCCCGATGGCGCTGACGTTGAAAGAGGCAATTTTTCGAGTTTTCATGGGCATTATCTTAGACGCTCAAACAGGCATGGGTGGGCTTCACGTGATCCACAAACGCACGCGAATGAGCGACAATCGATCGCAAGATGCTTGAATCCCACCCTCTCAACCCCAAGTCCGAGACCCTGGACGCACGCGACTGGATTGCGGGCCTGGAAAAAGGGCTGGCCATCATTGAGGCTTTTGACGCCGAACACCCGCGCCTGACGTCGACCGAAATGGGAGAACGTTGCGGCATGACACGAACCGCAGCCCGACGCTATTTGAAAACTCTGGCCCATTTGGGCTATGTTGGCACTGATGGCAAGCTGTACTGGCTGATGCCTCGGATCTTGCGATTAGGTCACGCTTATCTGGAGTCGGCCCGACTACCGCGCTTGGTTCAGCCGTTTTTACAACGCATCACAGCGGGAACAGAAGAAATTGCCTACTTGGGCGTTCTTGACGGTGGCGACACCATTTTCATTGCACGCAGTGGACTGCAACGGCACATGGCCAGCGGTTACATGACGGGCACCCGGGTGCCCACCCAAGTGACAGCAGCAGGCATGATCATGCTGGCCTACAGCGACGAGGCGTTCATTGATGAATGGCTCAAGACATACGACTTGCGAGCCTTCACGTCGTTCACGCTGTCCAGCAAAGCCGTCTTGAAAAAAACCCTGCTCGCATTCAAGCGTCAGGGTTGGGCCGTGTCCGAAGAGCAACTGGAGTTGAACTACCGCGGCATTGCCGTGCCCTTACTGGACCGGCAAAGCAATGTGCTCGGTGCGATCAGCATCACCATGCCCATCAACCGCGAAGAGTCAGACCACGCCCTAAACCGTGTACTGCCCGTCTTGCAAGAGTCGGCGCATAGCCTACGCCCACTGCTCTGAGCTTGCTCTAAGCCAGCGCAGGGGCTCCGGCAACGGGCACCCGGGCACCCGGGCACCCGGGCACCAGAATTTTGCACTGACGTCAGGCCGCCGTTGCTGCTGCCGTGGTGGTGTGCGCACCGCCCAAGAACAGGCGCTCCATCTGCGGATCGGCCAAAATTTCAGCCGCCGATTTGTACAACACCAAACGACCCGACTCCAGCGCAATGGCGTTGTCCGAGTACTTGAGTGCGCTCTTGACGTTTTGCTCGACCATCAACACCGTGGTGCCTTGGTCGGCCAATTTGCGCAGCAACTTGAACACGTCTTGCACCACCATGGGCGACAGGCCAATAGAGGGTTCGTCGATCAACAAAACCTTGGGGCGCAGCAACAAAGCGCGACCGATTTCGAGCTGCTTTTGTTCACCGCCCGACAAGGCCGAGGCACGCGAATTCATGCGCTCTTTGACGCGGGGGAAAAACTCCAGCACTTCAGGGATGCGCTCGTGCGTGGTCTTCATGCCCAGCGTGATACCGCCCAGCTCCAGATTTTCATACACGCTGAGCTGACCAAACAGATTTCGGCCCTGGGGCACAAAGGCAATGCCGTCGGCCAGCAAAGACTTTTGCGAAGCACCCGTGATGTCTTTGCCATTGAGGTAAACCTTGCCCTGGCGGGGCTTGAGCAAACCAAACAGGGTTTTGAGCACGGTGGACTTGCCTGCGCCGTTGGGGCCAATCAACAAAGTGATGGAGCCTTTGGGCACTTTGAAGGACAGGTTGTTCAGGATCATGAAGTCCTTGTAACCTGCGACCACATCGTCGAACTCGATGCAGGTGTCTGCGGTGGTGTGTGCTGTCATTTCAGTTCCCCAAATAGGCGTCAAGCACTTGCTTGTTGGCACGGATTTCATCGGGCGTGCCTATTGCCAAGACCTGACCTTCCACCATGACCATGATGCGGTGGCACAAGTCCATCACAAAGTCCATGTTGTGTTCAATCACGACAAAGCTGCTGGACTTGCCGTCTGCTCGTCGGCTTCGGTTCAATTCTTTCAACAAGGTACTGATGCCCCCCACCAACGACGGGTTCACACCGGCGCATGGCTCGTCGAGCAAAACCAGATCGGGCTCGCTCATGAAGGCCATGGCGATGTCCACCAGTTTTTGCTGACCGTAGCTCAACTCGCCCGCCTTTTTGTCGGCCACATGGCGGATGTGAAACTGGTCGATCAGGGCATCGGCCTTGTCCCCCAGACCCGAATCGGAGGGCGCGAACATGCGGCTGAACATGCTGCCGTGATGCTCTTGCGCGGCCACGATCAGGTTGTCGCGCACGGTCATCTTGCCAAACACCTGCAGCGTCTGAAAAGTGCGGCCCACACCACGGCGGTTCAATTCAAACGGACCCAGTGTGGTCACGTCTTCCCCGTTGAGTTCGATCTTGCCCTCGTCAGGGGTGATCTGGCCCAGCATGCTGTTGAACAAGGTGGTCTTGCCCGAACCGTTGGGGCCGATCACGCCGAAGATTTCGCCAGGTCGCACTTCAAACGACACACCGCCCACGGCCTGAATCGCACCATAGGCCTTCTTCATGTTGGTGACTTTGAGAACAGGCTGGATCATGCTTTGACTCCTTGTGCAGCGCGGGCAGCCGAAGCTGCGCGTGATTGGCGACGCGCCTTGATCCGGTCGGGGATGCTGAGCAAGCCATCGGGCAGCCAGATCATGAGCACCACCACAGCGGCGCCAAAGACAAACAAATACCAGGCTTGTGCAAAACGCAACCATTCGGGCAACACCACACCCACCGCAGAACCGAGGATGGGGCCGAGGAAATAACCTGGACCGCCCACCACCACCATCAAATACATCATGATGGACGCGCCGACGGTGAACAAAGCCGGGTCAATGAAACCTACTTGCGATGCATAAAGTCCACCTGCAAGGCCAGCAAAGGTGGCGCCAATGGCAAAGCTCAGCAGTGTGTAGCTTCGTGTGTCAATGCCCAAACTCTCCGCACGAATAGGGTTGTCACGAAGGGCCGTGAAGGCCTTGCCCCAGGGCGATCGCAACAGCGCCCACATGAACACAGCAAGTATCACGGTGAACACCAAGACCATGCGGTAGTAAGCCAAATTGCCGTCAAAGCTGATACCGCCCAAACTAGGCCGTGCAATGTTGTTGATACCGAAGGTGCCGCCTGTGAGCCACTCTTCGTTGCGCATCACCAACCAGGCAGCGGTGTTGAATCCCAAGGTGGCAAATGCCAAGTAAATGGTTTGCACACGCAGCGCAGGAAAGCCCACAACCAAGCCGGTAAAGAAACACAACAAGCCACCAGCGGGCAAGGCCAACCAGAAACTGATTCCGGCCTTCAAGCAAATAGCCACTGTGTAAGCGCCAATACCAAAGAAAGCCGCGTGCCCCAAAGATTTTTGACCGGCATAACCGACAGTCAAATTCAAACCCATGGTGGCAATGATGAACACCAGCCATGTTGTGAAGATGTGAATCCCATAATTTTTAAAATAGGCCGGCGCAATGGCCATGGCAAGCAACAAAGCCAAGCCTAAAAATAGATTCAACTTTTTCATACTTTGCGCTCCTCTTTGCGACCCAAGAGGCCTTGTGGCTTAAACAAAATCACCACCATGAAAATAATCAAGGCCACCGCATCTTTGTAGGCTGACGAAATGTATGCCGCTGCCAGATTTTCGGAGACACCCACAATCAAACCGCCCAGCAAGGCACCGCGCGTGTTGTTAAAGCCACCAATGATGGCGGCAAAGAAAGCCTTGGTGCCCAATGACTCACCCATGTCGAACTTCGCCAAATAAATGGGCGTGACCAAGAGTGCCGCTGCCGCTGCCAAAATGGCATTGATAGCAAAGGTATAAAAAATCATACGAGGGACATTGATGCCCAGTACCGATGCACTTTCGGTGTTCTGTGCCACCGCTTGCATGGCACGGCCTGTGACAGTTCTGGCCAAGAAGGCTTGTGTCAACAGCACCAAACCCAGCGCCATGATGAAGGTTCCAATGTCGGACGCTGAAATATTGATACCAGCCAAGTTATAGACTTGGTCAGGGAAGATCATGGGAAAGGGTTGAGGCTCGGAGCTGTAGCCCGCGCGCACACCATTGCGCATGGCAATGGACAAACCAATGGTGGCCACCACAATCGGCATCATGCCGTACTTGAAGAGGGGGTCAACCAAGCCGCGCTTGAATAACCAACCCAGCACCAAGACAGATAACACCACGCTGATGGCAAAACTGGCAGACAACGCCATGCCGTTGTGCAACATGATGACCATGATGAAGGCGGGCAACATGACAAATTCACCCTGGGCAAAGTTGATGGTGCCTGAGGCTTGCCATAGCAAAGTAAAACCTAGCGCAGCAAGCGCATAGATGCTGCCTGTTGCCAGGCCGCTAAAAAAGAGTTGCAGAAAATCGGTCATCGTCTTTTCACCATCCTAAAATTTTGGCGGGGGTATCCCACATCATGGATTGAAGTTGCGCCGGCGCGAACCAACGCTCCGTCAATTTGAGTAGGGTTCCATAATCGAGGCGATAGGTGCCTCGAAGGTGCGGCCAGTCAGAAGCCCAAATACAACGATCAGGGCCAAAACCACTCCACACTTTCATGACGTGCTCATGCGTGTCGTCAAATGGGAAACCTGTTTCAGAAAATTTGCCAAAGCCAGAAATTTTGATCACACCCAAGCCGCTGTCGGCCAATTTCCAAAGTGCTTGCAACCCTGGCGCATTGGGGCCGTCGGCTAAGTTCGGTCTGCCGCAATGGTCAATCATGGTTTTGACGCCAATGCGTTGAATGCGCGGCCACAAGGCCTCAAGTTGATTGGCAGACACTTGAAACTGCGCCCACATGTCCAGTTCGCGCAAATGCGCAAGCAAGGGGTCAATGTCGGCGTAATAGTCCAGGCCATGAAATGAGGTGTTGAAGGCAATGCCCACAATGCCTTGGGTTTGTAAATCTTTCAGCGCTTGCTTGCTGATGTCGGCACGAACCACTGCGATGCCTTTAAACCGGTTACCGCCCTGCGCTATGGCATCCAGCAAACAACGGTTGTCCAAGCCATAGCCAGAGTTAGGGCCTACCAGCAAGGCATGTCGCGTGCCATACGCGTCCATGACATGCTTGTAATAGTCGGCCGTACCTATTTCTTGGCCCTGTGGGTGATAAGGAACCTCTGCAGGGTATGGAAAACGCACTGGATCGAGGACATGACAATGGCCATCGATCTTAGGTCGATCGAAGATATTCATCGGTCAAGCTGCAATTAAAAAGTGGCTTGAACAATGGCCCGCAATTCGGCCGTGACTTCGGGCCGCACACCAAACCAGGCTTCAAAAGCAGGCACAGCTTGATTGAGCAACATGCCCAGACCATTGACTGTGATATGGCCGCGTTGACGAGCCTGTTCCAGCAGAGGTGTTTCCAGTGGAATGTAGATGGCATCCGACACCATGGCGTTGGCGGGCAGTGCATCCAATTGCACATCGAGTGCGGGTTGGCCATGCATGCCCTGTGTGGTGGTGTTCACCAGTAACTTGACATCGGCCATGGCTTCGTTGCGCTCTGCCCATGAAACAACTTTCACGCGAGGGCCAAATGCGTCCGCCAAAGCTTGTGCACGTTCTTGGGTTCTATTGGCAATCCGTACTTCGGGCACGCCTTGTTCAAGCAAGCCTACGACGATGGCTCGTGCTGCACCGCCGGCACCTAAGACCAAAGCGGCACCAGCATCACCGCGCCAAGCAGGGTTGGCGTCCCGAAGGCTTTGGATATAGCCATTCCCATCGTTGTTGGCGCCCAGCAAACTGCCGTCGGGGCGAACCACAATGGTGTTGATGGCTGCGATGTGACGCGCCGCAGGCGTCAACTCGTCCATGAGTTTCATGGCGTTAACTTTGTGAGGCACTGTGACGTTGCAACCCGCAAAACCCAGAGCAGACAGTCCGCGAATGGCGGCTTCCAGTTTCTCGGGTTGCACTGGCAACTGCACATACGCACCTTTGAGCTCATGCTTGGCAATCCAGTGGTTGTGAATGGCGGGAGACCGGGTGTGAGCCACGGGCCAACCCATGACCCCCGCTAAAACAAATCGCTTGTCAGACATTTCAAGTACCTGTGCAAAGTTAACGCCGCGCGATCACTTCTTGTTCAAAGGCGGCAATGTCTCTGCCACCACTGTTTTGCCATTGCGGATTTCAGTGATGAAGCTTTCGCGGTCAATGTCGCCTTTGTCGTCAAAACAAACGTCCATCAAGATGCCAGGATGTTGTTTGGCTGAGAAACAGCTGTTGCGAATGGCCGCAGCTGCAGCCTTACGGTCAACCTTGCCAGATTTTTCAATAGCGGCTTTCAAAACATAAACCGCTGTGTAGCCTTTCACGCCGTTGTGATCAGAGGCCGTGTTGTACATGGCTTGGTACTTCTTGCCCCAAGCTTGGAGCTGAGGAGCTTCAACCGTCAAACCCACGTGGGCAACTGCACCATTAGCGGCTTCACCTGCCAACTCAACCACCTTCGCGCTGGTCAACACGGTTTCACCAATGATGGGCTTGTTCCAGCCTTGCTTGCGCAATTCACGCAACAGACGTGCGGATTCTTCTTCGTTGGTGTAAGCAAACAATGCATCAGCGCCAGATTGCTTGGCTTGAATCACGGCAGCAGAGAAGTCCACTTGGCCAGATTCTGTAGAAATTTCAGCCACGATTTGCGTAGGACCCGTTGCCAGCAAACCTTTGATGGTGGATTGACCACCTTTGCCGAAGTCGTTGTTCACGTACAAGACGGCCAACTTTTTGGATTTGCCTTGAACGTAGCGAGCCAATTTGGGGAAGGAAACGCTTTGGCCAAAAGCCGTACGGAACACCCAGGGATTGCCCTGCTGTGTGATGGCAGCTGCTTCACCGCCCGTGAAGTTAGGAATCTCGCCGCGCTTGCTTTCGGTCATGGAAACCATGATGGAGCCCGAATAAACGGGCCCCATGATGGCAAACACATCATTGTCAACCGCTTTTTGCGTCAAGCCTTTGGCCACACCCGGGTTGGTTTGCGTGTCTTCGGAGGTGAAACTGATTTTTCGACCCGAGATACCACCCGCTGCGTTGATTTCCTTGATGGCCATCTCAACGCCTTGTTTGAACATCACGCCAGAAGTGGTACCGGGTCCAGACATTTCAACAATGTTGGCGATTTTGATGTCTTGGGCTTGAGCCATGCCGGATACAGACAATGCGGCGCAGATGGCCAAGGTTTTCAGGGTTGCTTTCACAAAGGTCTCCTCGGGGGTGGAATCAGGCCAATAGGCAAGGCCGTGGGGTTGAAAAACTTTTTTCCATGCAAGGCAAGGTGAAATGAATGTAGGGGGAATTTGAATAATCTTGTCAATTTAAAGAGCAGATACGATCGATAATCGCTCAAATACGTTCAATGATCGTACGTATTAGGGGTTAGACCCGAGGGTCACTGGGGACGCCAAAGCGTGCAGCGCCGCTGCGTAGGCAAACACCAGACCCGGCCCAATCGTGATGCCAGGGGCCGGGTACACGCCGCCCATGATGGCGTTCATGTCGTTGCCCACCGCGTACAAACCCGCAATGGCCTGGCCTTGAGCGTTCAGCACTTGCGCGTGCGCGTTGGTCTGCAAGCCCTGCGCCGCGCCAATGTCGCCAGGGTAGAGCTTGACGGCGTAGTAAGGCCCTTGGCTCAGTTCGCCCAGATTGGGGTTGCGACCACCGGCCGTGGCGTCGCCAATGTTCTGCTGGTAAGCGGTCACGCCGCGCCCGAACTGTGTGTCCACACCCGTTTGGGCAAAAGCGTTGTGGTCAGCCACCGTTTGGGCCAGCCCTTGTGCCGAAATGCCCAGCTTGTTGGCCAATTCGGCCAAGCTCAGGCCTTCGGTCAGGTAGCCATCGGCCAAAAACGGCTTCAGTCCTTTACCACCGGGGCGCACCATGCCCATGCCGTATTGGCGCAGGGCTTTGGCGTCAGCCACCAAATAAGCAGGCACCGCTTGCTGGGCCGTCTGCATGCCCAGCGCAAACAGGTGGTACGAAGTGCTTTCATTGACAAAGCGCTCGCCGGCTTGGTTGACGGTGATCATGCCGGGCTTGGCACGGTCCATCACAAAGTGTGGAAAGGCGGCGGTGCTGCCATCTGCACGTCGGCGCAAAGACACAGGTGCCCAAAACGCAGGACTCTGTGCGCCCTGCCCTTCTACCGCGCCCAGACTGCGCGCCAGGGCCAGCGCCTCGCCCGTGTGGCCGGGCGCTGCCGGGCACCACTCGGCGGGAATGCCGGGCAATTTTTGTGAACGCAAAACCGGGTCGCGGTTGAACCCGCCACTGGCCAGCACCACGCCTTTTTTGGCCAACACACGGGCCTGGCCAGTGGCGCTGCTCAAGCCCACAGCCACGACGCGGCCACTGGCATCGCGCTCCAGCGCATCGACCGAAGTGTTCAGTGCCAACGTGGCGTGGGCGTGCTGCGACAGGGAATGCAGCAAGCGGCCCACCAGCGCATTGCCCATGACCAGGCGCGTGCCGCGTGCGTGGCTCAAACGGTCACTCAGGTGGCGCAAGACAATGCGCACCGAGTGCTTGAGCGAAGCCCAGGACTGGGTCATCGCCAACAAATGGTTGATGTCGGTGCGGTCAACCATCATGCCGCCAAGCACGGTGAACTCAGGGATTGGCGGACGCAGCAAAGGGAACAACTCACCGAGCAAACGGCCATCAAAAGGCAGCGGCTCCAATGCACGGCCACTCAAGGTAGCGCCCGGCAAATCGCTGATGTAGTCGGGGTGTTTGGCGTAAGGCCGGTACTGCACCGACGACTGCGCTTCGATTTTCGCCACGGCTTGGGCACCGTGTTTCAAAAAGGCTTCACGCAAAGCGGCCGGGGCTTGCTCGCCCACGGCGTGGTTCAGGTATTTTTCAGCATCGGCCAATGTGTCTGCCGGATTGACCGCGGCGCTGTGGTGCGTGCCCGGCACCCAAGTGGTGCCCGCCGACCACGCGGTGGTACCGCCCACGAACTCGGTGCGCTCGACCACCAGCACCTTGGCACCGTCGATGGCGGCAAACACCGCGGCCGACAGGCCCGCACCGCCAGCACCGATGACCACCAGGTCAAATTCGGCACCATCTTGCAAACCACCAGCCAGACTGTTGAGACCGTTCTTCAGGACTTGCATCTCACGCCCCCATCAAGAATTCGACCATCAGGCCTTTCACCTGCGCGAACATGTCAGCGCCCGTGAGGGTGTTGCAACCCACAGCCCGCGCCGCCGCGATCATGGGCGGCACGGCGGGCGCGGTGATCACACAACCCACAAACATGCTGGGCGTGAATTGGCTTGAATCGATTGGGTGCGGATCACCTGCTTTCATGCCCACCGGTGTGGCGTTGATGGCCACGTCAAAACCCGTTGGGTCTCTGCTGCCCACCACCACACGGCATTGGCCCAGCGAAGCCAGGCGCTGGACGAGCGTGTCGCGCCGGGCTGTGTCTTCGTCGTGGATGGCCAGCTCGCGCACGCCACCTGTGGCCAGCGAATACGCAATCGCCGAACCCGCCCCACCTGCGCCCACCAGCAAAGCCTTTTGGCCTTTCAGGGTGCAGCCCTTGAGCGCCAGCGCCTGGGCGTAGCCCATGCCGTCAAACATGTCGCCATGCCAGCTGCCATCGGCGTTGCGGCGCAAGGTGTTGATGGACTGAAGGAAAGCGCCCCGGTCCGAGGTGGTGGCGCACACGTCAAAAAAAGCAAACTTGTGTGGCACCGTGACGATGATGCCGTCCACGTTTTGGCACAAGGACACGCCCGCCGTCCAGGCCGCCAGATCGGCCGGGGCCACATGGGCCGGGATGCACAAGGCATTCAGGCCTGCAGCCTGAAAGGCCTGACTCACGCCTGCGGGCGATTTGACCTGGGCAATCGGGTCGCCCACGATGAAATGGATGCGCGATGCGCCGTCAAGATTCAAAGAATGGCTCGAGTTCATGGCCGGGATGATACATAAAAACGGAATTTGATTCCACTTTTGAATTTATTTCCAAAAATCAATATACTGCGGCCATCGACGCACCACACCGCACACAAAACACATGCACAAGTTCCCTCTGGCCGTGATTGGCGCTGGCGTGATTGGCCGGACCCACATCGAACGCATCCTGAAAACACCCGATTTCACTCTGGTGGGCGTGGCTGAACCGGGCGAGGCAGGCCGCCAGTGGTGTGCCGAGCGCAACATCCCCACTTTTGAAAACCACGCCGCTTTGCTGGACGCCACCCAGCCCCAAGGCGTGGTCATTGCCACGCCCAACGCCACCCATGTGGACGTGGCCGCCGACTGCATGGCGCGGGGCATTGCGGTGCTGATTGAGAAACCCGTGGCCGACACCTTGGCTGCCGCCGAGCGTCTGATCCGGCTCGAAAAAGACACCGGCGTGCCGGTGCTGGTGGGGCACCACCGCCGCCAGAATCCGATCTTGCAAAAAGCCCGCAAGATCATTCAGGACGGACGCCTGGGCCAGGTGGTCAGCGCCAACGTGATGGCCCACTTTTACAAACCTGCCGCCTACTTCGATGTGGCCTGGCGCCGCCAGGCCGGTGGTGGACCGGTGTTGATCAACCTGATCCACGACATCGACATGCTGGTGTATTTGCTGGGCGATGTGCACGCGGTGCAAGGCAGTCTGTCCAGCGCGGTGCGGGGCTTTGAGGTCGAAGACACCGGTGCGGCCTTGCTCGAATTTGCCTGCGGCACACAAGCGGTGATGACGGTGTCAGACACCGCTGCATCCCCCTGGTGCTGGGACTTGTGTGCAGGCGAGCAAAGCCAGTACCCCCGCCAAAACGTGCAGTCGCATTTCCTGTCGGGCACTCAGGGCGCGTTGTCGCTGCCCGACTTAGCGCTGTGGCACTACACCGGCGAGCGTCACTGGCACCACGAAATGACCCGCGAACAAAGCAATCTGCACGAGATCGACGTGTACGTGCAACAACTGCGGCACTTCCGTGCCGTGGCCGAGCGGCGCGAAACACCGATCTGCTCGGCACGGGATGGCTGGCGCACCTTGCAGGCCACACAGGCCTTGCTGCAAGCGGCCCGCACCGGGCAGCGGCACATCTGTCCGGCATTCCAGCCATGAAGGAAAACACATGAGCGGCGTACTCGAACGAACCCTGGGCATACTGGAATTGCTGTCGCAGCACGGCGAAGGCCTGGAGCTGGCGGCCATTGCCGACCAACTCGACATCCCGCGCAGCGGCACGCACCGCCTGTTGACCGACCTGGTGCGCCTGGGTTATGTGCGCCAGACACGCGGCCACGGCGACTACCTGCTGACCACCAAACTGGTGTCGATGGGCCTGTCCTACCTGAGCAACAGCGGCATCGTGGACATTGCGCAGCCACTGCTCAACCGCCTGGCCGAAGTCTCGGGCGAGCTGGTGCGCCTGTCGGTGGTCGACGGCGAGCGCCTGACCTGGGTGGCGCGTGCACAAGGTGCCCGGCAAGGTCTGCGCTACGACCCCGACATGGGCAGTGATGCGCGGCTGTCATGCTCGTCCTCGGGCTGGGCTTTGCTGTCCACGCTGAGCGATGACGAGGCTTTGGCCTTGGTCGCCAAACAAGGTCTGGGCCTGCCCGAACAATTCGGCCCTGCCGCCCCCACCAGCCTGCAAGCGGTGATGGCGGCGGTGGCCCAAACCCGCGAGCGCGGCTACAGCATGACCACCGACACCTACAGCATCGGCCTGTCGGCCATGTCGGCCCCGGTGCGTTTTGCGGGTCAGGCCGCTTTTGGTGTGGTGACCGTTGCCGGCCCCACTGTGCGCTTCACGCCCGAAAAAATGCAAACCCTCGCGCCCGAGCTGATCAGCATCACGCAGCAACTGGCCGCGTCGAGTGGCGCGTCGCCCTTCTTCAGCCTCACCGCCGAAACCGGCAGCGCCGCGTCCACCGATGGACGCAAGCCGATTTACGCAGTCTGACCTCAGCGAATTGCCCATGCCTTCGACCCCCCCACCTGATGACACCTGCGACCTGCTGGTGGTGGGCTCTGGCGCGGGCGCGCTGTCGACCGCCGTGACCGCAGCGCACCTGGGGCTCAAAGTCATCGTGGTCGAGAAAGACGCGCAATACGGCGGCACCACAGCCTGGTCGGGCGGCTGGATGTGGGTGCCGCGCAACCCGCTGGCCGTGCAAGCGGGCCTGCTGGAGCGCATCGAAAAACCCCTGTCTTACCTGCGCCGCGAGCTGGGCGACAAGTTCGATGAATCCCGCGCCCTCGCCTTCTTGAACAACGGTCCGCGCATGGTCGAGTTCTTCCGTCGCCACACCGCACTGCAATTCATCGACGGCAACGCCATTCCCGACTTTCACGGCCACACCCCTGACGCGGCCTTGGGTGGCCGCTCGATTTGCGCAGCGCCGTTTGACGCCCGTCAGCTGGGCGCACGCTTGCACGACCTCAAGCCCCCGCTGCACGAGACCACGCTGTGGGGCATGGGCATCGCCTCGGGCGCAGAACTGCGCCACTTTCTGAACGCCCTGAGCAAACCCTCGTCGTTCTGGATCGTCAGCCAGCTGGTGCTGCGCCACTGGCGTGACCTGCTGGTGCACCGCCGTGGCACGCGCTTGGTCAATGGCAACGCACTGATTGGCGCACTGGCCAAGTCCGCCTTCGATTTGGGCGTCGACATTCGCGTGAACAGTCCGGCTGTGCGCCTGCTGCACGGCGAAGGCCGGGTGAACGGGGCGGTGGTTCAAACACCGCAAGGTGAACAAAGCATCCGTGCGCGTTGCGGTGTGGTGCTGGCCACTGGCGGCTTTCCGCACGACCCGGCGCGCAAACAGCAACTGCTGCCCCACGCGCCCACGGGCCACGAACACTGGTCGGCGGGCAACCGGGGCAACACCGGCGACGGTCTGCGAATGGGCGAAAGCGCTGGCGGTGTGGTGGCGGACGATCTGGTGCAAGCCGCCGCGCTGGCCCCTGTTTCGCTGGTGCCCCGCGCGAACCCGGGCAGCAAGAGCAACCAGGGCAGCGTGGCCCACTTCCCGCACCTGATCGAACGCGCCAAGCCCGGCCTGATCGCGGTCAACGTGCAAGGCCAACGTTTCACCAACGAGGCCAACTCGTACCACGACTTCATGCAAGGTCTGCTGGCCACCACGCCTGCTGGCCAAGCACCTGAAGCCTGGTTGGTCTGCGACCACGCTTTCATCCGCTATTACGGGCTGGGTGCCGTCAAACCCGCGCCCATGCTGCTGAGCCCCTGGCTGAAAAACGGTTACCTGAAACGCGGCCATAACCTGGCCGAATTGGCCAAGAACTGCGGCATCAACGCCCAAGCCTTGCAAGCCACTGTGCAGCGCTACAACGCGCTGGCGCAAGACGGCAAAGACCGCGACTTTGGCAAAGGCGAAACACCCTACAACCGCATCCAGGGCGACGCCATCAGGGCCGCTCGTCACGGCCTGCGCAACCCCTGCATGGGCCCCATCGCGCAGGGCCCCTTTTATGCGGTCAAAGTCGTCATGGGCAGCTTAGGCACCTTTGCCGGCTTGCGTGTGAACGACCATGCACAGGTCATCGACGCACATGGGCAAGCCATTGCCGGCCTGTATGCCGGCGGCAATGACCTGAGCAGCATGATGGGTGGCCACTACCCGGCGGGCGGCATCACGCTGGGCCCGGCCATGACTTTTGGCTTCATTGCCGCACACCATGCCGCAGGGCGCGACCCGTCAGACACCTGCGAATTTCCGGTTCCAAACACATCCACCAACACCCCGAAAGACAACACCATGTACTACGAACTCGCCACCATGACTTTGCCCTTTGGCACCGCAGGCCAAGCCGCCACCCAGGTGCAGGCTTTTGCCAGCGCCCCCGAAGCGCAGGGCGAACTGCTGGGCTGCTGGTTCACCGACATCGGCGTGCTCAACCAGATGGTCGTGCTGCGCGGCTTTGCCACGCTGGACGCTTTGCAAGCCGAACGCGATCGCACGCAAAAACACAGCAACCCCTTTGGTTGCGGCGAGATTTTCCAGACACTCGAGCAGCACAGCTACAAAGGCTTCCCCTGGATGAAGCCGGTGCGCCCCAGCGCCGAGTCGGGCATCGCTGGCCCGGTGTACGAAATCCGCACCTATGGCATCCGAACCGGCGGCGTGCAGCCCACCATCGACCTGTGGGAACAGTACGTGCCCGCACGCGACAAACTCTCGCCATGCGTCGTGGCCATGGTCGCACTGGACGGCCCGCTGCGCTTCACCAACATCTGGGCTTATGACAGCCTGAACGCCCGCAGCCAGATTCGGGGCGAGGCCGTGGCCCAAGGCATCTGGCCGCCCAAAGGGGGCCCCGCCCACCTGACCACACACATGGTCTCCACCATCGCCATGCCCACAGCCGTGTCACCTTTGAAATGACCATGGCCCTCTAGACGCCTTAGCCCCCACAAAACAACCGTCATGAGCCAACGCATCTACTCTCTGGCCTACCTCAGTTCGCACCGTTGCACACCGGCACAGGCGATCGGGGTCGCCGCGCAAACCGGCTACCACTTTGTGGGCCTGCGCCTGTGGCCCAACGCAGCGGGCGCCCCACAGCAGCAGTTGCTCGGCCAGCCTGAGGTTTTGCGCGAAACCCTGGCGGCGCAACGCGACACCGGCGTGGGCGTGTTTGATCTGGAGATCATCCGCATCGGCGAACAGTTTGACCCTCACACCTGGGACGCGCTTTACGACGCAGGTGCTGCCCTCAAAGCCAAGGCCATTTTGGTGGCTGGTGATGACCCCGATGAAGCCCGGCTGACCGACCACTACGCCCGCCTGTGCGAGGTGATGAAGCCGTTTGGCATGAGCGCCGATCTGGAGTTCATGCCCTGGACTGCGGTGAAAGACGCCAAGTCAGCGCTGCGCATCGTGCAAGGTGCGGGCATGCCTGCCAACGCCGGCATTTTGGTAGATGCGCTGCACTTTGGCCGGTCCACCACCACGCTCGATGACATCCGCGCCATCCCGCGTGAGTTGCTGCACTACGCACAAATTTGCGACGCCCAGGCCGGGCTGAACTTCAGCACCGAGCAAATGATCCACACCGCCCGCTGCGAGCGTTTGCTGCCCGGCGACGGCAACATCGATGTGCAAGGCCTTTTTGACGCCCTGCCCGCAGACCTTCCGGTGAGCGTAGAGGTGGTGAACTTTGGTCGCGAGGCGAACACATCAGTCCACGATTGGGCCGCCGAATGCCTGACCAAAAGCCGCCCATTTGTACAAGCCTGAGACCTTAAGGTGATGGACTGCGCACACTTCAAGGCCTGAATTCACCTTGTGCGAGAGCGGTCAGCTCAATCGCTTGAGACCACCAATGTCACCCGAGGGGCCCATGTGGATGCCAGCACCGGCGCGCCCAGGAACAACTGCTCTGCGGGCACATTCAACGCAAGCAAAACCGACCGAACATGACTGGCGCGGGCTTGTGCCAGCTCGCGCATGTTCGCGTCGTCTACCGATATGGCCGCCAGCAACAAGGCTTCCATGTCGGCTGACGGCAAATCCTTGACCAGGCCCAGCAGATTGCGCGGCTTCGGAATCGGCGAGCGCCTGTAAACCAATTTGAGCAAAGCAGGATATTCCTCTGGGCTCACGTCGGTCACCGCCGAGACGTCCTGACCATCCCGGGTCATGCGTCGCCGTTTTTCTGCCAACACCGATTCGTGCAGCAGCAACTTGCGCAAAGCCTCGCGCTCTTTGTCCAGATGGGCCTCACCCACGATGGTCAGACGCAGCGCAGGTTTGTCCAGCATCAACTGCGCCACCGTCTTCAGTTTCTGCTGGGTCTCATCGTCCAACTCGGCACGGCCGGGTGCAAAGTTCATTTGCTGCAACGGGTCTTCGGTCGCAAAAGCGCCCGAAATCAAACTGAAAGGCGCGATGACGGTTTTGCCAATCAGGCTAAGAACCATTTTCCAGATGATGGGCCCCACACGGAAATCGGGGTCATTGATGGAGCCGCTGACCGGCAGGTTGATGTCAATCACCCCGTTGCGGTCGGCCAGCAAGGCGACCGCCAGTTTGACCGGCAAGTTGGGGGCATCCGCACTGTCCGACCGCTCACCGAAACGCAATTGGTTCAACACAATTTGATGCTTTGCTTCAAGTTGACCCGCAGCATCGATCTGGTAATTAACTTCAGCCGAAAGCTTGCCTCGCTCAATGCCGTAGCCCGCATATTTGCTGCTGTAGGGCGAGAGTTGGGGCAGCTCGAGATCGCGCACCAGGCCACGCACATCCAAAGCGACAGGGCGCGTGAGCGGGTTGATGCGCCCCGTGACATCCAGGCTGCCTGAGCCGGCCACCCGCCCGCGCAAACTCAAGTCGGCCAAGGCCGCATCAGCACCCTTTACCTGGCTAGAAACGGCACCCAAACTGCCGGCCAGCTCGGTGATGTCTGCCGAATAGTTGGGCCGAATGAACTGGTCAGAAAACAAAACCCGGCCTTTGAGCACGCCGATTGGACCCAACTCGATCAAAGCCGGCACATCGGGTGTCTGCGCCGCAGTGGACGGCTCGGTCTTGACCAGATTTTGCAAGTTGAGGTGGCCCTGGTCATCGATGGCCACGCGGGCCAAGAAATCGCTCAAGACCGTTTCTGCAATTTTCAGCCGCTTCATCGCCCCGCCGTCAACCTTCAGCTCAACCCCGCGCAGGCTCAAGGCCTGGGTGTCCAGCAAGGTCTCCGCGTCTGAGCGGTTCA